>CAYSRM010000004.1:0-58316 GCA_964433435.1 uncultured Victivallales bacterium | reverse complement strand
GGTACGAGCATACTCTTGATCCGAAGAAGAGGTTGACTATTCCTTCTCAATGGCGAGCACAGGTCAACGAGCCGAAGAGTCTGTATGTGTTACCTGATGTTCACGACAAGTGTCTTTCGGTTTATCCGGCTTGTGAGATTGTCAGAAGAATCAAGACCATGCGCGAACATTCGATAGCCGATCCGAAGGCTCGTCAGTTCGCCCGTGTTCTTGCTTCTCATTCGGATCTGGTGTCATGGGATTCTCAGGGACGGATCCGGGTAAAAGATGAGCTGATGGCGTATGCGGGTCTGGTTGAAAAGGTGGTTTTGATTGGGGCTCTGGATCGGTTTGAGTTGTGGAGTCCGGAAAATCTGAAGGAATCCGGGGATCTGAGCAAGGAGGGGATTCTTGATGCCGCTCAATATGTGGGCTTCTGATCCATGGAAATTTGATTACGGAGCATTATGCATGAACCTGTGCTGGTGGAAGAAGTGATGAGTTATCTTCAAGTAGAGTCCGGCGGGATTCTTGTGGATGCGACTGCCGGGGGCGGGGGGCACAGCGAGGAATTTGTCAAGCGTTCGTCCCGGTCGGTAAAGTTGCTGGCGCTGGATAGAGACGAAGAGGCGGTTTGCGCAGTGGGGAAGCGGTTGCGCAAATATGGCGGAGGGCACGTGGTTGTGCAGGGCGATTTTTCGGAGCTTGGCCGGATTGCCAGAGAGAACGATTTTGAAAATGCTGACGGGGTGCTTCTGGATTTGGGCATAAGTTCAAACCAGCTTGCCGACGGTGGCCGGGGGTTCAGCTTTGCGCTTGACGGGCCGCTTGATATGAGGATGGACCGAAGGATGAAGGTGACGGCGGACGCCATAGTGAACAACTGGGAAGAACAGCGGCTGGAGGAAATATTCAGGGTTTACGGAGAAGAGCGCCATTCACGCAGGATTGCCAGGGCGATTGTCCGGGAGAGACAGAAGGCGCCGGTTTCATCAACAGGCCGGCTGGCGGGCATTGTATCTGCAACGGTTCCGCGTCGGGGTTCCCGCATCCATCCGGCTACAAGGGTTTTTCAGGCGTTACGGATAGTTGTTAATGATGAACTGGAAAGTTTGAAGCAGGGCCTTGATGAGGCGCTCAATCTTTTGAAGCCGGGCGGGCGATTGGCTGCGATATCATTTCACAGCCTGGAGGACAGGATTGTTAAAAAGTTTTTTGTTGAACACCGCGGCAGGATGGAGTCGCTACAGGGAGGCGGAGCTGTGTGGAAGGGTGTTTATCCCCGTGCGCGGGTGATAACTCGCAGGCCGGTAACGGCTTCAGCGAGCGAAGCAGAACGCAATCCCAGGTCAAGATCTGCAAAGCTGAGAGTTTGTGAAAAAATCGGCTCAAATCTTACGGAGGAGTGATATGGCAAAACGAAACAACAGGAAGAAGAAGAAAGCGGACGGCTTCATTTTTCCCGTTCCGTTTGCGATGGTGGTTATTTTTGCCTCTACGTTGGCTTTAGCTTATGTGTGGTTGGGGTGCAGGTGCGAGGCGGTGGGGAAAGAAATAAAGGCGCTGGAAATTGAGAATGAGGAATTACGTCGCAGTTATGTAAACGAGAAATACAAATGGACACGGATGAAGTCGCCTGAAAACCTGGAGCGCAAGCTAAAGGACATGAACATCACGATGGGCTGGCCTCGAAAGGACCAGGTTGTTGTACTTCCTTCCCGTTATCCGGATCCGGACAGGAGAATCATAGGTGAGGATGCTCTGGTGCATATTTCCAGAGACAGGAGGGTTCTCAATGAATGACCGGGCGATGAGGCTCAGGTTTGCCGTAGGGGCCGTTTTTTTATTGGCTGCGATGTCGGGGCTGGGTTCACGCCTGGCCTTTTTACATATATGGCAATACGATCCAAGTATTGATCGAAGCATGGAGAAATCGATCATTGCGGGGCGGGGGAACATTTATGACAGCAGCGAAGGCGGCAACATCATGGCCCTGAATCTGGCTGTAAAGGATGTATGCGCCGATCCGTGGAAAGTGAGCGCCTCAGATAACCTTGATCTTGTTTCGCAAAACCTGGCTGATGCGCTGAAAATCGACATGAACAAGATTCGCAGTCGTTTGAATCGTGACGACAGGAGATTTGCATACATTAAGCGTTATGTGCCGGTCAGCAAGGCGGAACCGCTGAAAAAGCTGACGGGCGTTTTCTTGCGCGACGCAACCGTGCGCTATTATCCGCAAGGTTCGTTTATGTGCCATGTTCTGGGTTTTGTAAATTACGAAGCAATCGGGTGCTCAGGCGTGGAACAGGAGATGAACAGTTATCTTAAGGGCACGCCCGGGCTTGTTGAAAGCCGGGTGAACGCGTTGCGCCAGGAAATGTACTGGCATCGCGACAAATGGGTGCCTGCGCTCAAGGGTGCGGATGTACACCTCGCGCTGGACCAGAACATTCAGTTTATACTTGAGCAGGTACTGGAAGAGACAGTTTCGCAGCATAACGCAAAAGGTGCATGGGCGATTGTTCAGCGTGTGAGTACCGGACAGATTCTGGCTATGGCAAGCCGTCCTGCTTTCAATCTGAATGAATTCAGGACATCAACATCTGATTCGCGTCTGAACCGGGCCATCGGGCATGTGTATGAGCCTGGTTCAACTTTCAAAGCTGTTACAGTGGCTGCGGCCCTTGACCAGGGGGCAGTGAAACCGGAGGACGTTTTTGACTGTGAAAACGGCTCCTGGAGTTATGCCCGGCGGCTTCTGCGTGATTATCATGCTTACGATGAGCTTACTGTTGCAGATATCTTGAAGAAATCCAGCAATATCGGGGCGGCTAAAGTTGCGCTGGCAATTGGGGATCAGCGCTTTTACAGATACCTGAGAATGTTTTCGATAGGCAGTGAACTGGGTATTGATCTGCCGGGAGAGGAACGGGGAATACTGCATCCGGTTTCCAAATGGACGAAGATCAGTCCTACCAGGATTGCGATAGGCCAGGGGGTTGCGGTTACCGCTCTGCAGATGCTTGGATCTGTATGTGCGATAGCAAACGACGGATTTCTGATGCGTCCTTATGTAGTAAAAAGGGTTGCGCGGGCGCCAGGTGTTATTCTGAAGGAGAATGAGCCGGAAGTTCTGGCCAGGCCGATAACCTATGAAACAGCCCGGACCATGAAGAGGCTTCTGGCCAGAGTAACCGAAGAAGGAGGAACAGGCAGGCGTGCGAGGATTGATGGATATACGGTTGCAGGAAAAACCGGCACAGCCCAGAAGGCTGTAGCCGGGCGGTATTCAAACGAAGCGTATGTTGCATCCTTTGTAGGTTTTGTTCCCGTGGAATTTCCTGAGATAGGCGTGATTGTTGTGGTGGATGAACCGCAGCCGTTGCATACGGGAGGCAGAGTTGCAGCTCCGGCCTTCAGCAAGATCGCGTCAGGGGCGCTTCGTTATCTGGACGCCTCTGGTGAACTTTCCGCCTACAGGTTGGCTCAATCAAGGTTGGATCGTGCGGGCTACGTGAATTTGAAGCGTTGATCCGGTAAATGTTTAATATCTGAATACGGAGGATAACAATGAAAATTCAGGACAGTTCAAATTGCGGAAGTCGTGTGCTGGGCCGTTCCAAGGTGCTTAGCGCTGTTGGCTGGGAGCTCTGCAAAGGGTTCGGAGCCGACGATGGGCAGAGATACCGAGTGTGTTCGTCCAAAGAGCGAAGGTCAAAAATGAGACTTGCTTCGACTGTTCTTGGTTCATTGGAAACAGGTTTTTAATAGAGTCAGCAGGGTGCAGCAATGAAGTTCAAGAAATTCACAGGCGGAGTGAAGACCGAATCGGTTTCCGGTAGAATTCCCGCTGATGTCAGCGGTATAACCTGTGATTCGAGAAGTGTGCGGCATGGCAACGCGTTTGTGGCCGTCAGAGGGCAGAAGGCGGACGGAGCTGACTACATACCTGATGCGCTGGAGCAGGGCGCTACGGTTATTGTTACAGACGGGCCTGCGCGCATTCCCCGTGGCGTATGCCATATCACTGTGGCGGACTGCCGGGAGGCGCTGGCAAGTCTTTCTGCAAATTTCTACGGCAGACCATCTGAAAGCATGAAGGTTGTCGGTGTAACAGGGACCAACGGCAAGACCACCGTTGCCTACCTGGTGGCGAATGTTCTTGAGGATGCAAATCAAGAGCCCGGAGTAATAGGCACGGTAGAGTACCGAATTGCGGACAGGGTCATACCTGCCGCCAGAACCACGCCAGAACCGCCTGTGTTGCAGTCGTTACTTTCCAAGATGAAGGATGCCGGTTGCCGCAGTGTGGTGATGGAGGTGTCTTCTCATGCTCTTGTGCAGAAGCGGGTACGGTCAGTGGATTTTGATATCGCAGTTTTCACTAACCTTACGCGTGATCACATGGACTATCATAAGACCCAGGAGGAATATTACGAAGCTAAGGCTATGCTTTTCCGGCAGCTTGAATCGGCGGAGAAAAAAAGGTTCGCGATATTAAATGCCGACGACCCTTTTGCCGCAAGGCTGGCTGACAGGGAGGCGGGCATTGACGCCACGATTCTGACTTTTGGCATAGAAAAAAGCGCGGATATTTCAGCGCGGAATATAGATATTACGCATCAGGGCAGCGCATATGAGATATGTTCTCCATGGGGAAGAGGGAAGATGGATTCGAAGTTGCTGGGCCGGTTCAATATCTATAACGTTCTGGCGGCTTTCTCGATATGCGGCGCGCTTGGAATCAAAACCGAGGTGTCTCTCAGGTCTCTTTCATCGGCGCGAAAGGTGCCGGGAAGGCTGGAGCAAGTGTATGAGGGTGACTTCAATGTTTTTGTTGATTACGCTCACACGGATGACGCTCTGGAGCATGTGTTGTCAACGTTGAGGGAGATCACCCCGAACCGTCTTACGGTTGTTTTCGGATGCGGCGGAGACCGGGACAGAAGCAAGAGGCCGGCGATGGGAAGAGTTGCCGGAAAGCTCGCTGATAAGTGTTATCTAACTTCCGACAATCCTCGAAGCGAGGATCCGGATGCGATACTCCGCGAAATTGAAGAGGGGATTGGCCCGGGCGCAGACTATGAAGTTGTGGAGGATCGTGAATCAGCGATTTGTATGGCAATTGAGTCTGCTCGACGGGGAGATGTGGTGTTGATTGCAGGAAAGGGCCACGAGACATTTCAGGAGTTTGCAAATAAAACTGTACCGTTTGACGACAGACTGGTAGCGAGGAAATATCTGTGAGCAAAGCAATTGATGCGGGAAAACTGGTAAAGTGGACCGGGGGCCGGTGGATGTGTTCTCAACCTGATTCCATAAAGGGAATCTGTCATGACACGCGGTCGCTTGAGGCAGGGGACGTTTACGTGGCTCTTAATGGGGAACGTTTCGACGGGCACGATTTTGTTGAGGACGCTTTTGAGAAGGGCGCAGTAGCCGCGATTGTAAACGAGAACTGGAGAGGCTTCTTTGACTGGTCCAACGGAAGCTCTGTTCCGAATCGTCCTTTGTTGCAGGTTTCCGACACAACGAAAGCATTGATGGACATGGGAAGAGGCTACAGGGATGAACTCGGCATACCCGTGGTAGGGATAACAGGCAGCACGGGAAAAACTACGACGAAGGAGCTTACAGCGGACATGCTCCGCCGCAGTTATCGTGTAGGGCGGACTAAAGGCAACTGGAACAACAGGGTTGGATTGCCGTTGAGCATTCTTTCGTTGCCGGGCGATACTGAGATGGGTGTTTTTGAAGTCGGAACGAGTCATCCCGGGGAACTGCGTCCATTATGTGCAGTGATACGTCCTGAAGTTGCGGTGATAACCGCGATTGCACCAGTCCATGTTGAGCATTTTGCTTCGCTTGAAGCCATTGCCGAGGAAAAAGCCCAACTTATCCGTGCGCTTTCTCCGCACGGGACGGCAATCATGCCTGCACCTGTAGCTTCTTTCGATGCCGTACGTTCCGCATTAAACTGTCAGCTATTGACTGTTGGGGTTGGTGAGGGCAGCGGATACAGATGCGTATTGCTGGACAGGGACAAGTGGCTTGTTGAAATTCAGGAAGTTGCGACTGGAGAGAAAGCTGAAATTGCAGTCCCTGTACCCGGAGTGCACAACCTTATGAACCTGATGCTTGCGGTTGCAGCCGCCCGTTATTACGAGGTTGGATGGGAATCTATCTGCACCGTCATAAAGGGTTACACGCCGCCCCCCATGCGTTGGGAGACCCGGGTTATAGCGTCGAGAAAGATTATCAACGATGCTTATAATGCCAATCCTTTGAGTATGCGTGCGGCAATAGACACATTTCTGGGTCAGAATCACAAGGACAAGTGGTTGATTCTAGGGGGTATGGCCGAATTGGGCAAAGCGGAGGCTTCGGAGCACTTAAGACTTGGGGAATACATCGGTTTAAAGCCCTGGAATGGGGTTATCCTGATCGGGGATCTTGGCGAGAAAATAGCTGAAGGGATTCGCATGACCAGGGGAGCGACTCAATCTCTGTACGTAGTGGAGAACAACAGGAAAGCAGCGGAGACCGCGGCCGAGAAGATTGGCAGGCGGGGTGAGGCGCTTCTCAAAGGTTCACGTTTTGTAAAGATGGAGACAATAGTTGAGGATCTGCAGCAAATCTGGAAGAGAAGACCCGGTAGCAGATGAGTTATACTGTAAAAGAAAATGCAAAGGCAGGAACAGGATCGGGTTTGGGCCGGAGCACTGAGAGGGTGGATTCTGAGGTTGCCGGCAACAGCAATACAAGGGTTACAGGCAAGTATGCTATCCTGTCAAGAATGCCCAATGGCGATCCTCCTGCGCTGACGCTATGGGGATGTGAAGACGATGAGAGGCCCCGTTGCTGATTGATTGGTGGCCGGCGCCATGGCAGCCCGCATTCCGGGGGGCGGCGCTTCTGTGTTACGAAATTTTGAGGTAGAAAATGTTTTATTATCTGCATGAGTTATCGGACTGGTTTTCACCTATGCGCGTGTTCCAGTACATTACGGTCCGGTTCGTGATGGGCGCAGGGACGGCTTTTCTTATAAGTGTATGTGCCGGGCCTATGGCAATCAGGGTGTTAAAACGTCTCCATTTCAGGCAATATGAGCGGAAGGAAGAAGCCCCACCTTTGTATATGCTTCATGCTCAGAAGGAAGGTACGCCGACTATGGGCGGCGTGCTCATAATTGGTGCGGTTATTATCTCGGTTCTTTTGTGGGCCAGGCTGGACAGCGGATTTATCTGGCTGGTTATGGGTTCGCTGGTATACATGGGGGGAGTTGGCTTTATTGACGACCTCGCCAAGGTTCTAAGGAAACAATCCAGGGGGCTTGGAGCCAAATCAAAAATATTCCTTCAACTTCTATGGTGCGCCATTGCGTTTTTTGTGTTGCTGATGATACCTGTGGCAAGGGAAGGTATCGTAAAACTTATGGTTCCTTTTTTAAAAGATCCTCTTGTGAAAGATATGGGTCTTGTTTTTGCCTTTATCTATATGTCTCTAGTGGTTGTGGGCTCCACTAATGCTGTGAATCTGACCGACGGGCTGGATGGCCTTGCGGTCGGATGTAGCGCTTCGGTGGCCGTTGCTTATCTTATTATGGCCTACCTTACCGGACACATTGAATTTGCAGAGTACTTGAATATCCCCTTTGTCAGCGGGGGGGGTGAACTGGCTGTCTATTGCGGTTGTCTTCTTGGTGCATGTCTTGGTTTTCTGTGGTGGAATTGCCATCCTGCCAGTGTTTTTATGGGGGACACGGGCAGTCTTGCGCTGGGCGGGACAATAGGGATGATTGCTGTGCTTATAAAACAGGAACTGACTCTTATTATAGTTGGGGGAGTTTTCGTTATTGAAGCGATCAGTGTCATTTTACAGGTTGTTGCCTTCAAATTGAAAGGCAGACGAATTTTTGCAATGGCTCCCGTGCACCATCATTTTGAGATCAGGAAATGGAGCGAAACACAGGTGACCGTGCGATTTTGGATTCTATCGATTATTTTTGCCATTCTCGGAATATTGACCTTAAAGATAAGATAGCCGATGAAAATGAAGGAGCCGATATATGCCGACCGCTGTCTGGTGCTTGGAATGGGTTCCAGTGGGACCGCCGCGGCAAAACTTTTACTTGCGCGAGGGGCGGAAGTCACAGCTGTAGATCGGGCAGACAGGAGCGGGGACCCCGGGCTGATATTTGAACGGGGGGAGCCGATAAGTTGCATCTGGAAGTGCGGGCGAATCCCAAAAGGGGAATTTGATTTGTGTGTAGTGAGTCCGGGCGTCAGTTCTGAGTCCCCTTGGATTCGCGAGGCATTGGACCGAGGAATTCGGATTGTATCTGAGCTTGAGCTCGGGTGGAGTCATCTTGACGCTCCTGTAATTGCCGTTACCGGGACAAACGGGAAGAGCACGGCTGTAAAGCTTTGTGCTGAGATGATTGCAGCCGCCGGTATGACATCGGTTGCCGCCGGTAATTACGGAAGGCCGTTAAGCGATGTGGCGCTGGAGGATTCAGGGGTGGAATGGGTTGTTGCGGAGGTAAGTTCGTTTCAGCTCGAATATGTCGGTGGGTTTGCCCCCGATGTGGGAATACTGCTGAATATTGACGAAGACCACCTCGACCGGCATGCCAACGCTGCGGAATATGCAGCTTTGAAATGCAGGATATTCGCGAATATGCCGCCTGGCTCGCCTGCGGTCATAGGTGAAGATGCGATTGCCTCCTGTCCGGCAGCCGCGTTGGAGGTTTTGAAACCGCTGGTTGCGGGCGCAGGCCAAGGTTGCGATTATCGTTGTGAGCCGGATCTTATTGTGAGCGGCGGCAGGACTCTTGATCTTACAGGAACCGTCTTTGGAGGTGAGGTGATGGGCGGCATTGCGGCGGCGGTGTGGGCCGTTGCCGATCAGGTTGGCGTAGACACCGAAACGGTGGCCGGAAGCATCAGGGCTTTTAGCATGCTTCCGCACCGGATGGAGAGGGTTGGTGTAAAGGATGGGCGGCGTTTTATAAACGACTCAAAGGCGACGAACCTCGCTGCGCTCGCAGCCGCTCTGAAAATGTGCGGGGGCAAGGTACGTTTGATTGCCGGAGGTATACTGAAAGAAGGAAAAGCGGATAAAATTGAAGAAATTCTGGAAATGTATGTCAAAGCAGCATATGTTATAGGAAGAGACGCAGAAGTTATGATCTCTGGCTGGCAGGAAGCTGTCGAATGCAGGAAATGTTTGGACATGGCAGAGGCGGTTCGGATGGCTTGGGATGAATCTGACGCGGGCGATACGATACTTTTGTCGCCCGGCGCTGCCAGTTTCGACGCATATCAGAATTTTGAGCAGCGTGGAAATGATTTTAAGAGGTATGCACTGAAGATAATTCAAAAGGAGGTTGACTGATGAAGACCCCGTGGTTGGTTGGAGCGATAGTTCTGGTTCATTGTATTGCTGTTGGTATTGTACTGTTAATGCCGGGGTGTGGAACGCCGGGTCAGATTGGTCCGCGGCGGGGGGCAGGGGTGGATGAGGAAGTGATATTGCCTCCCCGTCCGGCTGAAGAAGGCGACTCCCTGGAAGAGAGGCAGTTTTCATCCACCGATGCCCGTTCGGAAGTAAGATCCTGGCCGCAGGAGACGTCTATGTATGTGGTAGCAAAGGGTGATTCGCTTTCCCGTATTGCTGCCCGGTTTGATGTTTCAATGAAGAAGCTTATGGCATTAAACGGGATCACCAATCCGGACATGATAAAAATCGGGCAAACACTTGTGATTCCCGGTGAAGTTGATACGCAGGGGGCTTCGGTTCAGCGGGGGACGCGTACTGCTGAGACGAAAGATGAGCGGGAGGCTGAAGGCGGACATTATGTTGTGAGAAGCGGCGACACCCTTTCTGAAATTGCTGTTGACTATGGCACCACGGTTAAGGCTATCAAGAGAGCGAACAGCCTGAAATCGGATGTGATCAAGGTGGGGCAGAAACTATTGATACCCGGACTGGAAGCCAGCGATGGTATGGACGATGCTGAAACTCCGACAGCCGAACCGGAAGAAGATAAGCAGGAGCGGCAAGTGGAACCTGTTGATCTGGCGCCGGATCCCGCTGAGACTGTTTCAACTTCGGTGGAACCTGAAACGGTTGAGGAAAAAACCGCGGGAAGCGACGAAACGCGAATTCATATAGTCGGTTCAGGTGAGGATCTTAAGACCATAGCTATGCTTTGGGGCGCAAGTGCTCAGAAGCTGCGGGAGCTTAATGATCTCGGGAAGGATGATAAAGTGGAACCTGGAGACCGCATCAAGGTTCCTGTGACGCAGTACTGATGCAGCATGCAAAGAACGGCTACTGTTCTTGTTGCCATAGTATTGGTTTTGCTTGCTCTGGGAATTGTAATCCTGGCAAGCACCAGCAGCGTTAAGGGTGCGGCTGACTACGGGGATGCCCAGTACTATCTGTGGCGTCAGTTGCTATGGCTTTTTTTGTCGGCAATACTTGGCGCCATTGTTGTTCGTTTCGATTACCACTGGTGGCAGAAGCTTGCGCCCTGGCTTTATATGGTTTCCCTTCTTCTGCTGGTTCTTGTTTTTGTACCTCATTTCGGGCAGCGGGTAGGAGGCAGCAATAGGTGGCTGAGGGTGGGGGCTGTAGGGTTTCAACCTTCTGAACTTGGTAAGTTTGCTATGATAGTAGCTTTGTCGGCCTGGATGACCCGTATTGGCAGAAAAGCGAGCAGTTTCGTTTCCGGTTTCCTGTTTCCCATGGCCGGACTGGGTGTTATGCTTGTACTGTTGATGCTTGAACCGGATTTTGGCACCACTCTTCTTGTTGCTTTTGTGGGTATGATTATAATGTTTGCCGCGGGCACGCGTATAGGGTACCTGGCAGTTGCCGGAATGTTTGGAGCATCGGCATTTACTCTTGCGATAGTACAGGATCCTGTGCGGCTTAAGAGAATACTGGCTTTTCTGATGCCGGAGAAGCATCCGGATATAGCTTATCATCTGGCCCAGTCCAAGGTTGGTTTTATTCGTGGCGGCTCGTTTGGTGTGGGGCTGGGCAACAGCCTTCAGAAGCAGTTCTACCTTCCGGAGGCTCACACGGATTTCATTTTTGCCATTATAGGGGAAGAGCTTGGGTTTGCGGGGACGGGGTTGGTGGTTTTGTTATATACAGGCCTGGTGATTTGCGGTCTGGTTATAAGCTTTAAAGCTCCCGATGTTTTTGGCAAATTACTTGGTTTCGGAATAACAATGCTAATGGGCTTTCAGGCGGCGATAAATGTCGGCGTTGTGATCGGGTGTTTGCCGACAAAAGGTTTACCGCTGCCGTTCATCAGTTACGGAGGTTCGAGCATCTTGATGTCGGTAGTGAATGTTTCTGTATTGCTTAACATAGCATATCATATATACAGGAGGCAGCAGGACGAGCACACTGCGCCTATTAAAGACAGGACACATTGGTTTTAATCATGGAATTTATTCAGGATGTACTTAAGAGGGGTGGCCCTGTGATGTGGCCGCTATTGCTCTGTTCGGTCATTTCCGTAACCGTTACAATCGAGCGGATTCTTTTCTGGTGGCGGGAGAAAAGGCGACAGACCAGGACGGACATAAACCAGATTTTCCTGAAGGCGGAGGAAGGCCGGTACGACACAATCGCTGGAATGGACTGTAGAAAGCTTGATGCCGCTGCACGTATGGTGCGAGCAGGTGCAATGGAGAGGTCGCATGGTGTGATCGAGGCTATGGAGGTGGAAGCGGGGAACGAGATGGGCAGGATGAAGCTTGGCCTGCCTGTCCTGGACACAATTGTTACTGTTGCGCCGCTGCTGGGTATTCTGGGTACGGTTGTGGGCATAATAGACTCTTTTGAATTGCTTAGTGAGAGTGGGATAGAAGATCCCAGAACGGTAACCAGGGGAATAGCCCAGGCGCTGATAACTACAGCAACGGGCTTGACGGTGGCTATCATAACCTTGATTCCTTATAATTATTTTGTAGCTAAAACGGAGGGCGAAGCCCGCAGACTGGAGAAGATAGCAACTCAGTTTGGAATTGTGAGCAAAAAGGAGCCTTCTTCTAGTCAAAGGATATCCTGATCAGGGTTGTTAGATGCATATTTTCACAGGTTACGAACACAAGAAGACCAGGATTGAGATGATGCCTCTTATAGACGTTGTTTTTCTTCTGTTGGTATTCTTCATTTACACTATGCTTTCCATGACGGTTTATCGAGGCATAAAGGTTGATTTGCCCAGTGGTTACGGCACAGAAGGCAAGCCGGACGCCTTTATAGTGACTGTAACCGACAGCAGCGAGGTTTACGTTGAAAAGGAGCTGGTGACAATTGAAGAAGCAGTAGCCAGGGCAGGCGCCGCTGCAAGAAAAGATGACCTCCCTGTGGTGGTGATGGGTGACAGGCGTTCCAACCTGGGTATTTCTATAGAGCTTCTTTCAGGGCTCAGACACGCGGACGTAGAGTCGGTTTCCTTTCGCGTGCGGGAACGCGGTCGGGAATGAAGAAGCGGCGGAAAGATCTGTTGCTTTGCATGTTGATAGCGCTATCGCTTCATGTTGCCGCCGGTATCGGGATAGGAACGCTGGCCGTTTTGCAGAACGAGGCAGCATTGCCGGTCTTCAGGAAGGGCGAGTCCGCTGTTGAGTTGGTTCTAGAGCCTGTGCCGGTTCATGATCAGCGGGTTACTGTTAAACCTCCCCGGAAAGAGTCCCCCGAAGAGCCCCCGGATAAGGTCAAGGAGTCCGATGTTCGGCCTGAGCCGGAATCTGAGCCTGAGCCCGAAGAAATTACCATGGAAGAGAACAAATCGGAGCATAAACCGGAGGAACCGGAGAAGGAAGAGGAGCAAAAGTCTTTACCTGAGCCGAGGGCAGCGGATTTACAGAAGGGTGTTGAAACACTGGATCTGGGAGAAACAGAAATCAATCCAAGTTATCCTCTTGGGGCTCAGATGCGAGGTGAAGAGGGGGTGGTAAAGTTGGAGTTTACGATTGGTAAGAGGGGGTCCATCAGAAGTGTGAGGGTTGTTAGTTCAAGCGGTTATTCCGCATTAGACAATGCCGCGGTGGAGGCTGTGCAAAGGGCTTCGTTCCGGGGCGTCTCAGGTCTGCCGCCGGAGGGAAAGACCGCGGAACTGGTGATCAGGTTCGAACTTGAAGAATGATAAGCTCATTCACCAAGGGGGGTTAGTCAGCTATGGTTGCGCAGTTTCAGTTCAATGGGGTGGGGCCACAGATAGTATTGTTGCTGCAGGTAAGTTGCGTTGTACTTGTCGGTGTAGTGTTTGAGCAGTGTTATCGGGACTATTAGCGGGAGGTTTCCCTGTTTGAACTGGCTGATTATTTCGAGCATTTCCTGTTTTTCAAAGGGTTGCAGCTGTTTTTTGAAATAGCCCAGGATATGGTGCATTACATTGGTATGTCTGGCGGGCGTTGCATGAAGTTTCATAGCGTGTTTAAGCGTATTTTCGTATTCCTCGATAAGCTGGTCGAGGGGATGTTCTTCCAGGCGGGCTACACACCTGCCCATGGTTCGGGCGCATTCAGGACTGTGTGACATCAGCAGCAGTTTGTGCTGTGCGTGGAAGTTGATAATTGTCTTTGCTTTCTGTTCTTTCTTGATGGACTTGCGGTAGCGGTCCAATGTAAAGACTCTTTCTATAAAATTCTCGCGAAGGGCGGAATCGTGGAGTCTGCCTTCGTCTTCGACTGGCAGGAGTGGGAATTTTTTTATGAAGGCGGCGGCGAACATGCCTGAACTTCTTCCCGCGAGCCCGCCTTTTGTGTTGTAGACTTTTACTCTTTCCATTCCGCTGCTGGGAGATTTGGCTTTAAAGATAAAGCCTGAAAGTTCTTCCTTTTCCAATTCTTTCAGTTTTTTTTCAGCCCAGACCATCATTTTTCCGGTCATGTCAACTTTTGTTTTATAAGTGACAAGCCGGGGAGATTCCGGGTTGCCAACAAGCCTCATTGCCTCTCTCGGCACAGGCAGCCCGCATTCCACTTCCGGGCAAACCGGCACATATTGAACATATTTGCCCAGTGTTTCGGTCAAAAATCGGTCCCATTTGTGCTGCCCGTTGTATCTTACCTGCTCGCCCAGGAGGCAGGAACTTATGCCAAGTCGGATTTTTTCATTCATAACGTCTCCTTAAGGGCGGGCTGGTTGTGGTAAGAAATCCGGACTCTTATCTGTCTAACTGACCATTTGGCAGATGGTTAGAGCAGATGCCCGATTCTCCCCCATTTTATCAGTCTACTTCGTAAGACGATTAAGGGTGATCCCGACCTCGAAGAGAGTCGGGACGGATTACGAGATGGAGGAAGAAATCGTCCACCGTAATCCTCGCCCGTAATCGTCATCCGTTCCCCTCTTTATACTTTTTCATTCAATTTTTAACACTACCGCGGCCTTTGGCTGCAACTGAATTCCCGCATATGATAAGGGTATTTGTTGCAGGCAACAAGGAATGTGTTTCTAAAAGTTTTCTGTTTGATACCGTGATTCGTTCTGATATCTTAGCATGGTTATGGGCAACTGGCCGAATGAGGCGTTTGGAGTATGGTGGATGCGTGTTGAGGCAGACACAGATGACTTTCCAAGCAACCAGTTCTCGGGCGTAAGCAAGGATCCTGGAAACCTTTTTTGGCGATGCTGGAGCGAGGCGGTGAGGTGGTTTTATCCGGCCATTATGTTGCTGTGAGCCCGGGAAATTATTCGGAGACGGTTTGTTTTAATTTCGTGTAATTATGCGGAGGCAGTCTATGAGGTGCGACAGAGATCATCCGGAAGAAAGTTGTGGTTTATTTGCCGTTTACGGCGCTGAACAGGCTTCTGAGTTGATTTATCAAGGTTTGTTTTCGCAGCAGCACCGCGGACAGGAAGGGGCGGGAATCACTGTTTCTGATGGAAAGCGGATGAAAACGGCAAAGGGTTTGGGGCTCGTGGGAGAAGTTTTCAACAAGGATTCCCTTGGCAGCTTGAGCGGGCATATCGGCATAGGACACGTGAGATACTCCACTACCGGATCTACAAAGATACAGAATGTTCAGCCGTTGGCTGTTGACTGTCTGGACGGCACGTGGGCTGTGGCGCACAATGGCAATCTTGTAAATGCCGATGAACTCAGGGATATGTACCAGGAAGCCGGCGCGATTTTTCAGACCAGTACAGACAGCGAGGTGCTCATACACCTGTTGGCCGATCCGATGTACAGATCGAGGCCTGGAAGAGTTGCTCGAGCGTTAAGCACGTTGAAGGGCGCTTTTTCTTTTCTGATAATGACTCGCGATTGTGTGATTGCTGCAAGGGACCCTCATGGCTACAGGCCGTTGTCGATAGGCCGGAATGGGAATGCCTGGTTTTTTGCAAGCGAAACCTGCGCACTTGCCCAGGTGGGGGTCGAATATGTCAGGGATGTTGCGCCGGGTGAACTTGTAATTATTGATGAAACCGGGATGCATTCGAGAACATTTGCCGAACCGGCTGAACCATTGGCGCAATGTGTTTTCGAGATGGTTTATTTTGCTCGTCCCGACAGCAGGGTTTTTGGGCACAATGTGCATCAGGCAAGGATGCATTATGGCATACAGCTGGCAAAGGAGCATCCTGTCGAGGCCGATATAGTGGTGCCGGTGCCTGATAGCGGAATGAGCGCGGCGCTTGGTTTCTCGCGGGGAAGCGGCATTCCTCTCGATTTTGGATTTATCAGAAATCATTACGTGGGCAGGACGTTCATAATGCCTGTGCCCAAAGACCGGGTCAAAGGCGTTGACTTGAAGCTTTCTGTTTTGCCCGAGGTAGTGGACGGCAAGAGGGTTGTGGTTGTAGACGACTCTATTGTTCGCGGTGTCACTGTTAAGCAGAGAGTGGAGCGTTTGCGTGATAGCGGCGCAAAGGAGATACATGTCAGGGTTTCTTCACCGCCGACCTCGCGCCCTTGTTTTTACGGGATAGACTTCCCGACCACGGATGAATTGATAGCCGGCAATAAGAATGTTGAGGAAATACGCGAATTCATACAGGCTGATTCTCTGGGTTATCTCAGTGTAGATGGGCTGCTTTCTCCGTTCAGTGAAGATGGAGATTTCTGTACCGCCTGTTTTACCGGGCGTTATGCCGTTGATCATACCGGGGCGGGAAAAAAAGACAGGCTTGAGAGGAAATATTCCGAGCTTGGACTGGATGTTTAAGTTTGTTTTTGAGAACAGGCCTCCAACGCCTGTTTGAGCGGGGAAAGCATGCAAATACCCGGCATAATTAAGAAGATAATGGAGTCAATATGACAAAGCATATTTTTGTGACCGGCGGAGTGGTTTCTTCTCTTGGCAAGGGTTTGACCTCGGCTTCCATAGCGCTGTTGCTGGAGAGAAGAGGTTATCGCGTCAGGCTGCAGAAGCTTGATCCGTACCTCAATGTTGATCCTGGCACAATGTCCCCGTATCAGCATGGCGAAGTTTACGTGACCGTCGATGGAGCAGAGACAGATCTTGATCTGGGCCACTATGAAAGATTCAGCGGCATCTCATGCTCACAGGCAAGTAATTTTACCACCGGGCGAATTTACAGCAATGTCATAGAACGGGAAAGAGCAGGCGGTTATCTTGGCAAGACTGTGCAGGTGATTCCCCACATTACAGACGAGATCAAGCAATCGATCAGGGCGCTGGACGCTGATGATGTGGACATTGTTATTACCGAGATCGGCGGCACTGTCGGTGATATTGAATCCATGCCTTTTCTCGAAGCCCTCCGCCAGTACAGGCAGGAAGCAGGTCCGGGAAACACGCTTTTCATGCATCTAACTCTGGTTCCGTACATCCGCGCTTCCGGCGAGATGAAGACAAAGCCATCACAGCAGTCAGCCGGAGTTCTGCGGACAATAGGAATAATACCGGACATGCTCATCTGCAGGTGTGAACAGCCTCTGTTGGATGAACACTACGAGAAGCTCGCGGCTTTCTGTAATGTAGACAGGAAGCTTGTTATTGAGGAGCAGGATGTTGAGCATTCGATTTACGAAGTTCCCTTGAAACTGGCAGAACAGGATCTTGATGTTTACGTTCTTGAAAAACTTAACTTGCATGTTAATCGTTTGAATCTCAGGGACTGGAAAAGAATGATACAGACTTTAATCTCTCCCGGCCAGGGCGAGGTGGAGATTGCGGTAGTAGGCAAGTACATCAGTCTCAAGGATTCTTACAAGAGTATCTATGAGGCGCTTACTCACGGCGGTATAGCCAATGATGTGCGAGTGAACATACGAATGATAGAATCCGAAGATGTTGAGAAGAAGCACGCCCATAATCTTCTGCGCAACGTCTCGGGCGTACTGGTGCCAGGCGGATTCGGTTCGCGCGGCATTGAGGGAAAGATCAAGGCGATCAAATATGCCCGGGAAAAGGGGATACCTTTTTTGGGAATCTGTCTGGGCATGCATTGCGCTGTAGTGGAATTTGCCAGGAATGTATGCGGGTTGAAGGATGCTGCCAGCGCCGAATTTGCGCCGGATACGTCGAATCCGGTAATTGACCTGATGGCAGATCAGCAAGACGTCAAAAATCTGGGCGGAACCATGAGGTTGGGCGGGTATAATTGCGTATTAAGCAAGGGTAGCAGGTCTGCAAAAGCTTATGGCAGGAAAGAAGCTGTTGAGCGCCACAGGCACAGATATGAATTGAACCTTGAATATGCCGGTTTGTTAAAAGACAATGGAATGACGCTGGCCGGGGTGTGGCCGGATAAGAAGCTTGTAGAGATAGTCGAATTGCAGGATCACCCTTGGTTTGTTGCCTGCCAGTTTCATCCCGAGTTTCAGTCCACGCCTTTGAAGGCGCACCCGCTGTTCAAGGAATTTATTGCAGCATCTACAAAGACTAAGAGGTGACGGAGAGAGTCATGCCCAAAAGAACAGACATTAAGAAGATAATGATTATAGGTTCAGGTCCTATAGTGATAGGGCAGGCCTGCGAATTTGATTATTCAGGAGTACAGGCCTGCAAGTCTCTTCGCGACGAGGGCTACGAGATCGTGCTTGTCAACAGCAACCCGGCTACAATTATGACCGACCCGGAGTTTGCTGATCGCACTTACGTGGAACCCTTAACTCCTGAGGTTCTTCAGGAAGTCATACGGCGGGAACGACCGGATGCTCTGCTTCCCACTCTTGGCGGGCAGACCGCCTTGAACCTGGCTATGCGCCTGGATGAGTTGGGTGTCCTCAACCGGTTTGGCGTTGAGATGATAGGGGCGCGGGCGGATGTAATTCAGAAGGCCGAGGACCGTCATTTATTCAGAACAGCAATGGAATCAATCGGTCTTGATCTGGCTCGAAGTTTCTCTGCGCACTCGATGGAGGAAGCCCGGAAAGCCCGTGACAAACTTGGAGATTATCCGCTGGTAGTAAGGCCTGGTTTCACGCTGGGCGGAACCGGCGGAGGGATTGCGTTCAACGAGGAGGACTTCGAGGAAATAGCTGCAAGGGGTCTTTTCTATAGTCCGACCAACGAAGTTTTGATTGAGGAATCAATTCTTGGCTGGAAGGAATACGAGCTTGAGCTCATGCGCGACATTAGAGACAACTGTGTGATTGTCTGCACAATAGAGAATGTTGATCCCATGGGTGTTCACACAGGCGACAGTGTAACGGTGGCTCCGGCTCAGACTTTGACAGATCGTGAATACCAGCGCATGCGGGATGCGGCTATAGCCGTGATGAGAGAAATCGGTGTTGAGACCGGGGGGTCGAATGTTCAGTTTGCGGTAGATCCTTCGGACGGGCGCATGGTTATTATCGAGATGAACCCGAGGGTTTCAAGGTCCAGCGCGCTGGCCTCCAAGGCAACGGGATTCCCTATAGCGAAGATTGCCGCCAAACTTGCGGTAGGTTATACGCTTGACGAGATACGCAATGATATTACACAGGAGACTCCGGCCTCTTTTGAGCCCAGTATCGACTATGTGGTTACCAAAGTTCCGCGGTTTACTTTCGAAAAGTTTGTAGAGGTTGACGATACACTGGGGACGCAGATGAAGTCCGTGGGAGAGACGATGAGCATAGGAGCTAACTTCCAGCAGTCCCTGCAGAAGGCATTGCGCTCCCTGGAGACCGGCCATAACGGTTTGGGAGGAGGACGGAAGGACGCAAAATTTGAGTCGATGTCGGACGAGGAGCTGGAAGCCGAACTTAGGCGGCCGATAGCCACGCGCATGTTCATGCTTCGCGAAGCCTTCAGACGCGGCTGGACTGTTGACACTGCATATGAGTTTACGAAGATTGACCCATGGTTTTTAAGAAAGATCGAAGAACTTGCGTGCTTCGAGAACGAGATAACAGACTGCGGAAGTATCAATGCTTTTTTTGAACAACGGGATCTGGTCGCTCAGGCCAAAGAGATGGGTTATTCCGATAGCCAGCTTGCTTTCTTCCTGAAAAGCGACGAGGCGTCAATACGGAAGCGACGTGAAGATCTGGAGATTGTTCCGGTATACGGACTGGTCGACACCTGTGCCGCAGAGTTTACGGCTTACACTCCGTATTTTTATTCCCATTACGGTTCCTTCAATGAATGCACTCCTTCAGTGAAAAGGAAGATAATGATTCTGGGGGGTGGGCCCAACAGAATAGGTCAGGGCATTGAGTTCGATTATTGTTGTGTACATGCGTCGTTCGCTCTTCGGGATGCTGGCTTTGAAACAATCATGGTTAACAGTAATCCTGAAACGGTCAGCACTGACTATGATACCAGCGACAGGCTCTATTTTGAACCGCTTACGCTGGAGGATGTTCTCAATGTGTACCGCGCTGAGGGTTGTGAGGGCGCTATAGTCCAGTTTGGCGGGCAGACGCCGCTTAACCTGGCAATGGATCTTGAGCGTAATGGAGTGAACATTATAGGCACCAAGCCGGCCAGCATAGATGCAGCGGAAAACAGGCAGACTTTTCAGGCGCTTGCCGAAAGGCTGGGCATAAAACAACCCGACAGCGGGATTGCAATGAGCATTGAGGAGGCAAAAGAAATTGCCCGCAGGATTGGTTATCCGGTTCTGATGCGTCCGTCCTTTGTGCTTGGGGGGCGGGCAATGGTGATCGTATACGACGAGCCGATGCTGGAGAAATATATGGCCCTGGCGGTTGACGTATCTCCTGATCGACCCGTGTTGATTGATGATTATCTGGAGCATGCTATCGAAGCAGATGTTGATTGTATTTCTGACGGGGACATCTCGGTTATAGGCGCGATTATGGAGCATGTGGAACAGGCAGGTGTGCATTCAGGCGACAGCGCATGTATGATACCCGCCCAGTCGCTTTCTGAATCCGTCAAGGAACAGATACGCAGGCATACTCATGCTATGGCATCGGAACTTGGAGTGTGTGGTCTGATGAATGTGCAATTTGCGATAAAGGACGAGGATGTTTACGTTCTTGAAGTCAATCCGAGAGCTTCACGAACTGTTCCTTTTGTGAGCAAGGCTATAGGGGTGCCGCTTGCCAAGCTTGCCGCTCTTGTTATGGCCGGGGCCAAGTTGAAGGATTTTGGTTACACGGAAGAAATCGAACCCAGGCACTACTCTGTAAAAGAAGCAGTTTTTCCGTTTGCGCGTTTTCCAGGGATTGACGTTGTGCTTACCCCGGAGATGAAGTCTACCGGTGAGGTTATGGGAATGGATATAAGCTTAGGCATGGCTTTTTTAAAGAGTCAGATGGCCGCAGGCAATACTCTTCCGGAATCGGGCAATGTTTTCCTGAGTGTGCGCGACGAAGACAAAGGCAGCATTCTAGGTCCTGCCCGGGATCTGATTGATCTTGGTTTCACTATTTACGCGACAAGGGGAACAAGCACGGTGCTGCGGGAGAATGGCTTGTCGAGCCGGGCTATTTTCAGGATTTCCGACGGGCGGCCTAATATTCTTGATATGATAGAAGAAGGTATTGTGGGCTGGATTGTCAATACGCCGACCAGCGGCACGGCTCCGCGCACAGATGAAGTGCGAATGAGGGCCAGAGCCGTGATAAGGGGGGTTCCTATAACCACCACCATGGATGGACTAAGAGCAGGAATAGAGGGATTGAGGTCTTTGCAGGGAATGAAGAATGTTGACGTCTGTAGTATCCAGGAATTTCATCGTCATTCTCCAAGGATAGATTTGTCGGGTTTCAGAATTGATCAGGCCTGACAGTAAGCATGAGAGGAATTGAATAACATGGGCTCAAACAGATGGAGGTGGAGAGAGCAACGCAGCAAGCCGGCTTTTCTTGCGCTTGAGGACGGAACTATTTTACGCGGTTATTCGGTTGGAGCGAACCAAGACGCTGTGGGAGAAGTTGTCTTCAACACGGGCATGACCGGGTATCAGGAAATTTTAAGCGACCCTTCTTATAATGGTCAGTTTGTTGTTATGACAAATCCGGAAATCGGGAATACAGGGATCAATTCCGACGATATGGAATCGGGAAGGTTTTATGCCAGTGGTTTTCTGGTCAGGGAGATGAACGAGGCCAGCAACTGGAGATCGGAAAATTCGACAGCTTGGAGTCTGGAAAAAAATAGAATCCCGGCGATTGCGGGAATAGACACCCGGTATCTCACTATCAAACTTCGAGAAGCCGGCACGTTGAAAGGATATATTTCAGTTGAAGGCGCTCTCACCGAGCAGGAGGCTGCTACCGTGGCGGGGAAATGGGTTGGCCTGGACAATCAGGATTATGCGCAGAAGGTATCGTGTAAAAAGGCTTATAAATTTGATAAAGACGGGAAAGTAACCTGTTCCTGGGGCATGGCCGGGGAGCTTCCCGAGCCGGATTTAAAGGTGGTGGCTTACGACTTTGGAATCAAGTGGAATATTCTGCGTAACCTTAAGCTGCAAGGCATGGATGTGATTGTTGTGCCTGCGACGACTCCTGCAGCCGAGGTGCTGTCGATGAGACCAGACGGAGTATTTCTTTCTAATGGGCCCGCTGATCCCGCGGGCGTTAAGTATGGGATTGAAGCAGCCCGGCAGTTGTTGGGGAGTGTGCCGGTTATGGGGATTTGCCTTGGCCACCAGATTCTTGGTATGGCAACCGGAGGCGAGAGATTCCGTCTGAAATTTGGCCATCATGGTTGCAACCATCCGGTTAGAAATATGGAAAGCGGCAGGATAGAGATTACTTCTCAGAATCATAATTTCTGTGTTAAAGTCAATAAATCTGCAGTCAAAGCGACTCATGTAAACCTGAACGATGACACAGTGGAGGGGCTGAGGCACAGGACTGAACCCATGTTTGCGGTTCAATATCACCCGGAAGCCGGCCCGGGGCCTCATGATCCGCATTACTTGTTTGCTGAATTCAGGAAGTTGATTGAGACTGCCTGAGAAACCTTGTCAGCTTCTGATTCTGATTGCTTGAACCGGTGTGACCTTGGCTTTTTACTTATGTAGTCGATTATTCCTTGTGCCAGCGATTCACCGGCAATTCGCACATATTTCGTATTGTGCAGTTTCTGAGCATCCTTTGTATTGGTCAGGAAGCCGCATTCGACGAGGATCGCCGGACAGGATGCGTTGCGAAGAATGCGGAATCTGGCTCGCTTGATTCCTCGGTCTGTCGCTGACATAGCGCGAACCAGCCGCGAATGGACGTTATGTGCCAGGATTATGTTTTGTGTGTTGAATCTATTTCCCGGGAAAGGAGCTGCATTCCCATATTCCCGGCCATGAGTTGAAGCAGCCCCGGCGGGCGGGAGAATAAAGGTTTCAATACCCTCAGCCTCGCGGTTGGTTGCTGCATTCAGGTGAATACTGACAAGAATGTCGGAGTTGCTTTTTTTTGCCATGGCGTTTCGAGAATTCAAACTCACACTTTTGTCTGACTCACGCGCCAGATTTACTGATATTCCCTGTTCCTTCAGTTTTGAGGCAGCGCTTTGGGCTATGTCCAGCACGATATCTTTTTCATCGCGGTGTCCTATGAGCGTTGCGCCTGAATCTGCTCCGCCGTGGCCGGGGTCAAGAAAAACTTTCTCTGCGTTGACTTTGGCGAGAAACTTTTCCGGGCTTAGCAGCGGGAAAAGGGTGAGGCGCATGTCCTGCGTTGCAAGTGTAAGCCTTTTCCGCCGCTTGTGTGCAGGATCGCTCAGCCAGACCAGCACGCCATCAAAAAACATTTTCCGGCTGTTGTGTAAGAAACGGACTTGTTTCCCGTCTATGCGGAAAGAGGCAGAGTCTTTTGTGCTTTTCTGTGTCTTGATCGAATGGAATTTACCGGCCGAACGCACATGGGTCCTTCCTTCAATGTGGCGGCATGAGGCGCATCCGCACAGGTTACAGGCAAGCAGTATTATGATGGTTTTTTTACACATAAGTTTCCACTCGAGTAGGGACAATAACAGCCAAATGCCGAATATGCAATCCGTCAGGGGCGGAATCCCTGCGGAGCCGCTCAAAATGAGAACTGCCGCATAATGCTTGCCTGTCGGGTGTTTTTTGTGTTCAATAGAGTATTGAGCTGTTGTCGCAGATCAAAAAACTACATCGAATGCATAAGCGGGAGTTATTATGGCAGAAGTAGGGCTTGGAAGTGTTTCCGGTAATCTTAAGGAGCTTTACAACAAGGGGTTGGCGGCCTATGAGCGGGGGAACTTTGACTATTCTATTGATCTGTTTTTTTCCTGTGTAGAAATGGAGCCGGGGTTTCTTTCTGCGAGGAAGTATCTGCGTTCTGCCGAGATACGTAAATTTCACAAGAACCGCAAGGGGTCGTTTGCGCATGTTATGTCTTCCATAACCGGACTACCGGGATATCTGCGGGCGATAACCCTGATTAAATCCGGCAAGGCAGAGCAGGCAGTGTTGTCTGTGGAGAAGCTGCTGAGAAAGGATCCGTTGAACAAGAAATTTATCATGGCTTTTGTGCATGCTTCCAGCGCGGCTGGTCTTCCGGAAGCTGCCATTCATACCCTGGAGCTGGCCCAGGAGCATTACTTCAGCGACATTCAGATTTTGAACTGGCTTGGCAGCTTGTATGTTAAAACAGGCAAGACTCGTTCTGCAAGATCGTGTTTTGAACGTTTGTGTGATCTGTGCCCTAATGACCCCAACGCATTGAAATCCCTTAAGGACGTGATGGCTCTGGACAGCATGAATACTGATGGATGGAGCGAAGCGGCGGAAAAGGGCGGAACTTACCGTGACATGATCAAGGACACAGAAGAGGCGACGAGGCTGGAAGTGGAATCGAAAGCCGTAAAGACAGATAAGAATGCCGAGTCATTGATTGTGCATCTTGAACAGCGCATAAAGGAAGAGCCTGAGAATCTTAATCATTACAAGGCTCTTTCCCGTCTATACACCCAGAATAAGAAGTATGACCGGGCCATCGAGGTTCTTGATCGTGGTTTGGATGTTACATCTTCGGATCCGGAGCTTGATAATGCCAAGAGCGACATACGCGTTCAGCAATTTGATCATGAAATTGATACTATGAGGCAGCAGGGTGATGAGCAGGGAGCCGAGGCGAAGGAGCATGAGAAGGCACAGTATGTATTTGACAGTTTGCAACAGCGGGTCAAAAGGTATCCGAATGATCTGAAACTGCGGTTTGACTGGGGTTTGATGTTATTCGAGAACGAACATTACAAGGAAGCCATACAGCAGTTTCAGCTTGCACAGCGCAGTCCGAAATACAGAACCAGATCGTTTTATTATCTTGCATTGTGCTTTAAGCAGAAGAAGCAATACGATTTGGCCAGGGAACAACTGGAAAAGGCTTCTTCCGAGCTGCCGGTTATGGATGAGACCAAGAAAGGTATTGTGTATGAGCTGGGCCAGATTGCGGAGATTATGGACAACAGCGAGGAAGCTGCGCGGCATTACAAGCAAATATACCAGGTTGATATCGGCTATCGTGATGTAGCGGACAAGGTTGAGAGTGTGTATGGCGCCTGAAGGGGATTGACTCGCGGATTTTTCAGCCACTCTTCGCCCGCGTGAGAATTTCAGATTAGCCTTTGTCTCAGGGCAAGTTTCAGGAGGATTCTTCCGGCTCGGGCCATTTGCCTTTTATGGCGTTTCTGACTATATCCTGCATGTCCCGGGGCAGGTTGCTTCTCAGTATCCATTTTGCGAAGCTGGGGTCATTTTCAATAATGTCCCTGAGAAGTTCCCCTTTTCGTTTGCTGAAGTTCAGAACGATTTCTCTATCCTTCCATTTCAGTTTGCCGGTCTGATCGACCCATTGCGGCTTTTTCAGACTGGAATATTTATCAAGTTGATCCATGTTCCGGGGCAAATCGTTGTATTTTTCTAACTGACCTTCCAAGACTTTGAGGGTGGCCAGGGCATCGGCTTCTGCACCGTGAGCATTGTGGTGTGTTTCTCCGCAATAGAACGCCAGGGCAGCGGAGAGGTCTCTTGGTTCTTTCTTGTGGAATATTCTCTGGGCGTCAACAACTCTGCGTCCGGATGTTTCAAAGGAGATTCCTGAGCGTATGAATTCTTCTATCAGCATGGGGAGGTCATATCTGATTATGTTATAGCCGCAAAGGTCTGCGCCAAGGAGCACTTCGTTGATTTTCGGCGCGACATCGGGAAAGATGGGGCATTTGGCGACGTCTTCGTCCTTGATGCCATGAATGGCTGTTGTCTCAGGGGGTATAGGCACCTGAGGGTTGACGCGGAAGATGTGAGTCGTCCTTTCTCTGTCCGGTTTGAGCGTTACAATTGCAAGTTCGATAATTCTGTCTGCCCTGGGTGTGACACCTGTTGCTTCGATATCA
This sequence comes from uncultured Victivallales bacterium, assembly GCA_964433435.1. Classification (GTDB taxonomy): domain Bacteria; phylum Verrucomicrobiota; class Kiritimatiellia; order UBA8416; family CAYSRM01; genus CAYSRM01. The sequence continues at coordinate 32,565 of CAYSRM010000004.1, read as the reverse complement.
ATTATTGCAAGAGGTCGTGTGAGGATAGATTCGAGCATTCAAAGTCCTTTCGTGTTTTATTTATCAGGATAACATATACGGGGTTGCCCCTTATAGCAAACTGAATGTCCAATTACCGTATAATAACCTTCTTTGTTGGCGACGGAAAGATGAGGATGAGTCCAACAGCCTGACGGGCTGCAATTCGACAGCCCAGGGTGAAGCCCTGGGTTAACTTCCTTCTGCCGCCAGAGAGGAGTGCGACCCCTACAGGGTCGGATGGATGCGGAGGCGACCGGTTCCCAGGGGCGTTGCCCCTGGCTGATGAATTCGACCCCGTTGGGGTCGGGAGCAGGGATCGCCAACCACACAAGATTGACCCGTATTTCAAAAGGCCGCGGACGGCCATTTGAAAACGGTCATCTTCACGTTAGGCTGACCATTTTTGCCGAAGGCGTTCCGTTTTTACCGCCGACTCGCAGCGCCTTGTGGCTGTGGCAAACCCGGCGCGTGAATAGTTTAAGTTAAAGCGTTTTCTTATTGTTGGAATATTTGCTGTAATATAATAAAAAAGGCTATTACTTCTGGTTTCTGAATGTCTGAGTAGTTAGCCCGCATATCTCAGTGGTACCGCGGGGCGAGAAACGGTAATATGCCGGAGCAGCCGTATAGACATGCTGCAATCTGGTATTTTGCCAATTCGTGGCCTCACAGTGATGCTATCCGCGATTGCAGCAGGAATCCTGTGAGATATGCGGGTTAGATAAGCAGAATTCTTTTTGTGTTTAATTGATCTTATAGTAGAGATAATAGATAGTAGATTAAGAATGAAAGTGAGCGCCCCATCAATTTACGTGCCGGATGAGACCTTGGAAGAGGATGATGCTACGACCGTTATAATTTCTGCAGATCAAGAAGCCGAAAGCAAAACGCAATGCGGATCGGGCGCCAGAATTCTTGCTCATTATGCTGTACGCGACAAGATCGGTGACGGTGGAATGGGCGTAGTCTACCTGGCAAAAGACCTGAAGTTGGACCGTTTTGTTGCTATTAAAAGACTGAATGCTAAAGCTTTGTCGGGTCCGTTGCTGAAACGAAGATTTCTGCAAGAAGCACGAGCTGTAGCGGCGCTAAACCATGTAAACATTATTCATATTTACGCTCGGGGCGAAGATGCCGACGGCCCCTATATTGTTATGGAATATGTTTCCGGTCCGCCCAGAGAAACCAGTGGCTGGCCTCGCGAACAGGGATATCCTCCTCCGCCCTTTTCATTAGAACAGCGTGTTTCTCGTCAAGGACAGTTAGGTTTGGATGATGCTATCGAGCTTGTCATCAAAGTCGGGCAGGCCATATCGTACGCCCATGCTAATAATGTAATTCATCGAGACATTAAACCAGCCAACATTCTTCTTGATGCTAACGAACAGCCTAAAATAGTTGATTTCGGGCTTGCCCGGTTAATACGCAAAGAAGAGAGCAAAATAACCATGTCGGGCGAAAAGCTGCTGTCATTAGGTTACGGCGCTCCGGAGCAGGAATTTAATGCAGGTCTGGCGGATGAGCGTTCAGATATTTACGGACTTGGGGCTTTGCTTTATTTTGCGATTACGGGTCAAAATCCCCGTTATTTTCGGGATTCGGACATTCCATCGCCTTTAAGGGATGTGCTGAGCAAAGCCATGGCGACTGACCGCGAGAAACGCTGGCAGACGGCACAATCATTCACTGAAGCGCTGAACACAATTCTTGCGCAAAAAAACGATAAACAACCAACGGTAAAGACAACCTGGCGTTGCAAGTGGTGTGATACTGTTAATCCTTTGAGTTTGCGTTACTGCGGAGAGTGCGGCTGGGACGGAGCAGAGGATTGTGCTGAATGTGGTCAACGAACCTTCTTCGGGGTTCAATTTTGCGGCGAATGCGGAGCCGACGCGCGCGGTTATGAAGCCATTCAAATGATAATTTCCCGTATGGAAAAATGTATGCAAGAACGGGAGTTTGAACAGGTCCTTTCTTTTGCCGGCCGCACATTAGGATTTGAACCAGCCGGAGAAACAGGACATGCATTATTGAAACATATGCAATCATTGCGCGAGAAGGCAGAAAATGCAATTGCGCGACGCGAACATCTACGGGGTCGAATAAAAATTGAATTGCAGTCCCAGAATTATGAACGGGCAAAAATGCAGATTGAAGAATACCGGGGATTATCCACGGACTGCAGTGAATTTGAGGAAGAACTTTCCCGGCTGCCAGCTTTACTTCTTGACCGGGATCTAACCCGAGCGAAGACGGCCATGCGCAATAAAGACCGGCGCACTGCCGCAGAGATATGCCAGAAAATACTTTCGAAGTATCCCGAACATAGGGACTGCTCTGTTATTCTGAGAAGAATTCGTAGTTATTATGCAAACACACGAATATTGCAATGCCTGGTCCTGCTGGTCCTAACCGGCCTTCTTTATGTTTTAAGTCTGCCGCCAATATTGCGTGTGAACCCGGAAATTTTACGATCAAACTTTTGGCTGCAAGACTTTTTCCGACCGGCAATTATGTTATACGCTACATCGCGGCCGGAACCACTACTAACAGATTATGCTGCTTTGTGGGGGATTAAGGAGTCCATCAAACTGAACTCCGAAAAAACTCCTTCTGAAGTAGTGGAAGCGATTACAACAGACGTGGAACCGTTCATCCCGGAACTGGACAATCTTCTGAAAAAATACAATGAGCGTGTTATTGAAATTGAGACAGATTATTTACAACGGCAAAAGAGGTGGCCGGGGGAATATCTGCTTGCGTTAGATGCTTTGACGGAGCAAAGGCGGAGCGCAGGAGATTTTGAGGGCTGGGAACACACGCGACGCGAGCGTGAGCGTTTTGTTCTTGAGCGTACTCTAACCCGGAGCGGTATTTCCGACAGCCAGCCAGAATTATCTGAACTGCAAATACAACATCTTGGAAAAAAGGAAAATCTAGCCGATGACCGAGCCCGCAAAATAGTTCGAGAAACTGAAAAAATACTGACAAATTTGAAAAGGCAATTATCCGAAAAGACTAAATCCGGAAACATGGATGCAGCCACACGGATAAATGCCGAAATCAGGCGCATTAGGAGCAGCACCACCTACACCCCTGCGAAAAAACGCATGGCGCCCTCCGCGGAAGAATGAAAACGCGCGGACATTAGCCCGCATATCTCACAGAATTCCTGCTGCGAGCGCGGATAGCACTACTGCGACGGCACGAATTGACAAACCGCCAGATTGCAGTATGTCTATACGGCTGCTCCGGCGTTTCACCAATTTGCACCCCCGCAGCAGCACTCTCCACGCTCTTCCGCCGGATGGCGGACAGGCAGCTACGAAATTCTGTGAGATATGCGGGTTAGCGACATGCGGACTGAATCAATGATTGGCAGAGTGCGTGTTCCGGCCTGAAGGATCAGGCATGGATCTTTGAAAATATATGCTTTGCGGCCTGCCGCGCATCCGCCATGGCTTTGACAACCAGCGACTGTCCGCAGGCAAGGTCGCCGACGGCGAAGACTGACGGCATGCTTGTCGAATAGTCTTCATTTATAAGTACGTTTCCTTGTCCGGTTGTCTTGAGCTGCAGATTTTCGGCAATTTCCGATGGGCATGGGGATTGAAAGCCCAAAGCAAGAAGGACGAGGTCAGCTTGTAATTCAAAACCGGCGCCATCCTTATCGCTGAACTGCCATTTGCCCCCAGAATCTTTATGCCATTGGACTTCAATGGCTTTGAGTCCCGTTACTCTGCCGTCCTTGCCGGAAAACGAGCGTGTATTTACGGACCAGAATCTCTTTCCTCCTTCTTCGTGGCTGGAGGAGTCTCTTCTGAGTTTCGGCCAGCATGGCCAAGGTTGGTCTTGCGGACGATGTTGAGGTGGTTCGGGCAGTATTTCGAGCTGAGTGATTCTTTTTGCGCCTTGTCTTATAGCGGTTCCGAGGCAGTCTGCGCCAGTGTCGCCTCCGCCGATGATGACCACGTGTCTGCCTTCCGCGTTCAAGCTATCCAGTTGGTCTTTGGAGATCTGTCCGGCACGGGTTCTAGCAGTCAGGAATTCCATGGCAAAGTGGATTCCTTTCAGGTTCCTGCCCGGCAGCAGAAGGTTTCTGGCCTTCCTTGCGCCCGCGGCCAGGCAGAGCGCGTCGAATTTTTTCAGCAGCCATGACGGTGAGATGTCTGAACCCACTGTTACGCCTGTTTCGAAAGTAATTCCCTGTCTTCTCATCAGATCAATACGGCGTCTTACTATGTTGCGGGGGAGTTTGAAGTCGGGGATGCCGTAGAAAAGCAGTCCGCCCGGCTCATCATCTTTTTCGAAAACTGTCACCTGTACGCCGGCCTTGTTAAGCTGGTCTGCCACGGTAAGGCCGGCCGGACCTGAACCTATGACCGCGACTTTTTTGTCGCCGTGCTCCGATGGACCGGTATTTTCCATGATTCCCAGCGAAAAAGCTTTTTCGATGACGGCAAGTTCTACAGCGCGTATGGACACTGCTTCGTCATTAATGTCCAGCACGCAGGACGCCTCGCACAGGGCGGGACAGATTCTGCCCGTGAATTCCGGGAAATTATTGGTGGATAGAAGTATTTTTGCGGCTTCTGTCCATCTTTGTTCAGCTACAAGGCGGTTAATGTCTGGAATTTCGTTGGCCAGAGGGCAGCCGTAACCGTGGCAGAACGGTGTGCCGCAGTTCATGCATCTATGCGCCTGCTCAACCAGTTCTGTTTCCGTCAGGATTTCTTCAACAGGCTCAAAATCTTTTATCCGTGTTCCTACGGGTCTGTGAGGCATTGCTTGCCGACTGGTATTTAAAAAAGTTTTTTGCTGTTCAGGATTGTCTGTTGTCATTCGGTAATCTTTTCCATTCTCTTTACTGCTTCATCATCGCGGCTCATCTGTCCCAGCGCGCGTCGATATTCCATGGGGAACACCTTGATGAAACAGGACACAGATCTTTCCCAGTTTGCAAGAATAGAGGCAGCTTTCGGGCTGCCAGTGAACTGGGCGTGGTTTTCTATCAGAGATCTTACTTCTGCAATGTCATCTTCCTGTTCCAGAAACTCGAGATCAACCATTTCCAGATTGCAATGCCGGTCAAACTGCCGTTCGGGGTCATAAATGTAGGCGAGGCCTCCGCTCATGCCTGCCGCGAAATTAACCCCTACAGATCCAAGGACCACAATACGCCCTCCGGTCATATATTCGCAGCCATGGTCCCCGACTCCTTCAACAACTGCGCAGGCCCCGCTGTTTCTAACACCGAACCTCTCGCCAGCTTTCCCGTTGATGTAGACCTGTCCTGATGTTGCCCCGTAGAGCAGGACATTTCCGCATATGACATTTTCGGACGGATTGAATTGTGAATGCTTCGAGGGGCGGACAATAATCTTTGCGCCTGAGAGCCCCTTGCCCAGGTAGTCGTTTGACTCACCGATGAGTTCAAGTGTAATGCCGGCTGCGCCAAAGGCTCCGAAACTTTGTCCTGCAGCTCCATTGAAGCGGCAGTAGATCGTATTTTCCGGCAGTCCTTTCGCGCCGTAGCGGTCGACAACTTCGCCTGAGAGCATAGCGCCGGTGGTTCTGTCGGTGTTCCTGATCTGGTGTTCGAGCTTTACAGGTGTGCATTTTTCGAGGGATTTCGCGGCTTCTCTTATCAGTGTAAGGTCTAGAACCTCCTGTATTTCGTGATCCTGGGCTGTTCTTTCTATCCGGCGTCCATTCGTGTCTCCGGGTTGGAGTATCCTGGAGAGATCCAGCATTTCTGCTTTAGGCGAGGAGACTTCGGGGTCAACCTCCAGAAAATCTGAGCGTCCTATTATATCTTCGATAGTGTGGCAACCCAGAGCGGCAAGGTATTCTCTTACTTCCTCTGCGAGCATTCTGAAAAAGTTGATTACATATTCCGGTTTTCCGCAAAATCGTTTTCTGAGCCTGGGGTCCTGGGTTGCTACGCCTGTGGAACAGGTGTTCTTATGGCAATTGCGCAGCATTACACATCCGCAGGTGATAAGCGGCGCGCTCCCGAAGCCGAATTCGTCTGCGCCGAGCATTGCGGCTACAACTACATCCCGCCCGGTCTTGAGCTGCCCGTCTGTCTGGAGCCGAACCCTGTTCCGGAGTCCGTTGACGCACAGGACATTGTTGGTTTCAGAGAGTCCCAACTCCCATGGCGCTCCGGCGTAGCTTATGGATGAAAGGGGCGCGGCTCCGGTGCCGCTGTCTCCTCCGCTGACAAGTATCATATCCGCTTTTGCTTTAGCTACGCCTGCGGCAACAGTTCCGACGCCTTGTTCTGATACAAGTTTAACGGATATGCGCGCGCGCGGATTTACATTCTTAAGGTCGAAGATCAGTTGTTTTATGTCTTCAATTGAGTAGATATCGTGGTGCGGGGGGGGCGATATCAGTGTTACGCCCGGTGTTGAGTGCCGGACTCTTGCGATTGTTGCGTCAACTTTATGGCCCGGCAGCTGTCCGCCTTCTCCGGGTTTCGCGCCCTGTGCAATCTTTATCTGCAACTCTTCTGCATTTCTGAGATATTCGGTTGTTACACCGAATCTGCCGCTGGCCACTTGTTTGACTTTGCTGCATTTGGAATCACCGTTCGCCAGGGGTTTATATCTTTCAGGATCTTCTCCTCCTTCTCCGCTGTTGCTCATGGCTCCAAGTCTGTTCATGGCGATTGCCAGTGTCTCGTGGGCCTCTCTGCTGATGGATCCGAATGACATGGCCGAGGTAACGAACCGTTTGATTATTTTCTCGACGGGTTCAACTTCATTGAGCGGGATTGGGCTGGCTTTTTTGAACCTGAGTATGCTTCGGAGGGTACAAGGCCCCGATTTCTGATTATTTATCAACTCCGCGTACTCCTTGTATATGGAGTAGTTGCAAGTCCTTGCAGCAAGCTGCAGTCTGGAAATAGTGGTTGGATTCCACAGGTGTCGGGTTCCGTTTTTTCTGAACCGGTATTTTCCGCCCGGAGGCAGGATGCTTTTCGTCGCGGTTTGCCTTGCCATGGTGATTCGATCCATTACTTCTCTATGGATATCTTCCAGTTCGATCCCGCCTATTCGAGATACTGTTCCTTTGAAGAAACGACGGATAGTCTCCGGTCCGATGCCGATAGCCTCGAAAACCTGTCCGCTTCGGTAGCTTCTCAGGGTTGATATTCCCATTTTGGACATAATCTTGAGCAAACCTTTACAGAGTGCGGAAACGTAGTTTTCCAGGGCCCGGGTCGATTCGAGTTTGAGAACTCCTTTTTCTGTTAACTCGGCGATAGTCTCGAAGGCCAGATACGGGTTTACGGCGGTAGCTCCGTAGCCGAGCAGCAGCGCTATGTGATGGACTTCCCTGGCCTCGCCGGTTTCAATTATGAGAGAAGTCGAAGTTCTTGTGCCTTTTTTCTGAAGTCGCTGGTTAACGGCTGAGACTGCCAGCAATGCAGGAAGCGGAGCGGTGCCGGAAGGCAGTTCCTTATCGCTGAGGATAAGAAGAGATTTTCCCGATTCCGCTGCCTTCTGGGCTGTATCGCAGAGGTTTTCCAGCGCCTTTTCAAACTCTCCTGCTGAACCTTCAAGGGGAACCCGCATTGGTATTGTCAGGGATTTGAAGCCTTCGAGGTCAAGACGCCGCAGGCGCTCCATGTCTTCGTTGGAGAGGATAGGGTGGGGCAGTTTTATCAGTCTACTGTTATGAGGAGTATCGACAAGTATATTGGAAGGATTACCCATGAAAGTCATTAATGACATGACCAGTTCCTCCCGGATGGGATCTATGGCTGGGTTGGTAACCTGCGCGAAAAGCTGTTTGAAGTATGAGTACAGGAGCTGTGGTTTTTCGTCCAGGACTGCCAGCGGAATATCCGCGCCCATGGAACCCACCGGTTCGTGGGCTGACTCTGCCATAGGTCTGATTATCATTTCCACATCTTCGCGGGTATATCCGAAAATGAGTTGACGGTCTAACAGACTGGCGGAATCAGGTTGTACCGGGGCAATGTCATTGAAAAGTCCGTGAAGGACAATTTTGTTTTCCTCCACCCATCTGCGGTAGGGTTCCTTGCGGCAGTAAAGGGACTTTATTTCCTCGTTCTTCAGTAATCTTCCTGTTTCCGTGTCTACCAGCATAATCTGGCCGGGGCGCAGGGCTCCGCTTTCCACAATGTCGGCGTATGGCAGGTTCAGAACTCCTGTTTCCGAAGCCAGAACAACTTGATTGGTTTTTGTTACGGCATATCTGGCCGGGCGTAATCCGTTTCTGTCCAGCATGGCACCCACCTGTTTTCCATTTGTGAATGATACCGCGGCCGGACCGTCCCAGGGTTCCATCAGGCCTGCATGATATTCGAAAAAACCTCTCAGATCCGGGCCGACAGGATACTTGACTCCCCATGCCTGTGGAATGAGCATCATCATAGCGTGGGCCATATCACGTCCGCCCTGGGTCAGCAGTTCGAGAGCTATGTCAAGATTTGCTGAGTCGCTTGACCTGGCGTCAAAAAGCGGGGCCACGTCTTTCACTTTAAGTTTTTCCGACTGCATTTTCAGTTCTCTGGCGTTCATCAGGTTCAGGTTGCCGCGCAGAGTATTGATCTCTCCGTTATGCGCAAGGTATCGGAATGGTTGTGCGAGCTGCCAGGACGGAAAAGTATTGGTGCTGTATCTCTGGTGGACCACTGCGATCGCTGATTGCATTCTGTGGTGTGTGAGTTCGGGGTAGAATTCAGTCAACTGGTTGCCCAGCATCAGTCCCTTGTAAACAATTGTCCGGCTGGACATGCTGCTTATGTGGCAGAATAAGGAAGGATGAAGGCGTGAAATTTCTTTCTCGATGCTTCGCCGTGCCAGGTAAAGTTCAAGTTCTCTTTCGTCCGGTTTAATTTCAGAGATATCCAGGAAGCATTGCATCACTTCCGGCGCAAGTTGTCCTGCTTTTTTGCCAAGGCTCGACGGATCCGTGGGGACGATACGCCAGCCGAGATTCGGAATTCCGCTTTTTTTGAGTTGCTGATCTGTTGTTTGCAGTATCTTCTCCCGGGAAGATCTGTCTTTGGGTGTAAAGATCATTCCTGCGCCGTACTCGCCTTGGCCGGGCAAGGCGAAGCCTTCTGCGGCGCATGTTTCCTGAAAAAGCGTATGCGGAATTTGAAGAAGCAGTCCCGCGCCGTCGCCTGTCTCTGAATCGTCTCCTGTCCCGCCTCTGTGCATCAGGTTAACAAGCACTTCCACTGCCTGGAGGACAATTTTGTGAGACGCCGTTCCGTTTGTGTCGACAACAAAGCCTATTCCGCAGGAGTCGCGTTCTTTATGATATTGTTCTGAATCTTTTGTCTTCATTCCATATAATATAAACGGATGCCACACACAGGTTTCGCCTGCGCATGGCATCCACTGTTTAACCTTAAGTAAAGATTTCAGAAATTATAGTATAGGCAGATATTTATCAACCTCATAAGCGCTGACATGTGTCCGGTATTCGTCCCACTCGATCCTCTTGTTTTCGAGGAATTTATTGAAGATGTGATCTCCCAGCGCCTCTTTTACTACCTCGCTTTTTTCAGTTTCAGCTATGGCTTCTGAAAGATTTCCGGGCAACGAATCGATACCCTTCTCCTGCCGTTCCTTGTTTGACATTTTAAAAATATCTTCCTCAATAGGAGCCGGAAGCTCGTATTCCTCCTCGATTCCCTTAAGGCCGGCCGTGAGCATTACCGCAAAAGCGAGGTATGGATTACATGCCGGATCCGGGCATCGGAACTCGACGCGTGTGGCATTTTCCTTGCCAGGTTTGTACATCGGGACTCTGACAAGAGCAGACCTGTTCCGGCGCGCCCATGACACGTACACCGGCGCTTCGTAACCCGGGACAAGTCGTTTGTATGAATTGACCCACTGGGCGACGACTGAGCATATTTCCCGGGAATGTTTAAGCAATCCTGCTATGTAATGTTCGCCTTCTTTAGAGAGCTTGTACTGTGCGTTGGGATCGAAGAACATATTTCTTCCATTTTTGAACAGTGACTGGTGGGTATGCATCCCGCTGCCGTTTTCCGCAAAGATAGGCTTTGGCATGAAGGTTGCATAAATTCCGTGCTGCATGGCGATCTCCTTGACCGTCAGGCGGTATGTCATGGCGATATCCGCCATTTCGAGGCCTTCGGCATAGCGAAGGTCGATTTCGTGCTGGCTGGGGGCAACCTCGTGATGGCTGTATTCCGTGGTTATTCCCATTTCCCTCAATGCCCTGACAACATCGCGTCTCAGGTTGCTTGCAACATCCAGAGGTGTCAGGTCGAAATATCCGCCTTTATCGAGAACCTCACAGCCATCGGAGTCTTCGAATAGAAAGAACTCGAGCTCTGGTCCTACAAAAAAGTCGTAGCCCATATCTCTGGCTTTTTTGATCGCTCTTTTCAAAGCGTACCTGGGGTCGCCCACGTATGGAGTCCCATCGGGGTTCATCACATCACAGAACATTCGCCCGACTGATCCGCCTTCGCTTGGCCGCCAGGGCAGCAACGTGAAAGTTGAAGGATCAGGTTTGGCTATCATATCGCTTTCATGAATTCGTGCATATCCTTCTATTGAGGATCCGTCAAACCCCATGCCGTCCTCGAGTGCTCCTTCGAGTTCTTCTGTTCCTATGGCGAAACTTTTCAAGTTGCCTAGAACATCGGTGAACCATAGCCTTGTGAACTCCAGGTTCTTTGATTCAGCAATTTTCAATAAGTCTTCCTTCGTCTTTGGCTTTTCCATTTCCTTTACTCCTCCTTGTTGTTGCTCGCGCGGATTGCACGAAGTGTTTATGTACTATCCAACTTGACAAGACGAGATAGCACGGAATGTGCCAGGACGGGTGCAATATCTCTAACATCCTAAGGTATAAGGAGATAAAAATTTGAAACGCCTGAATGCGCGTGATAGCTGAAGATAAAAAGATACATTTTTGTATTGAAGAGCGGTATAATATACAATAATGTTCTAAATCGTGTTTTTTTTGGATACGGGAGGCTTATTGATGAATGGTTCGGAATCTCATAACAAAAGTCGTGCGGAGTTGGAGTTGAGGGTGTTGTACAGCATATCTCAGGCTCTTTTGCATCAGCATGAGATTGGATCTGTGCTGAGGGAGGTTCTGGATATACTTGAGCGTGATATGGGGTTATCGCGTGGCACGTTGACTTTAAGGCGGCCGGATTCGGATGTTTTTGTTGTTGAGGCTTGTACCGGCTTATCCAGCGAGGAAAAAAAACGGTTAGAATACAAAGAGGGGGAGGGCATTACAGGCAAAGTTGCGGCTAACGGACTTCCTATAGTAGTGCCGGACATAGACCGCGATCCAGATTTTCTCGACAGAACGGGAATGCGAGGAAAAAGAAAGACAGCGTTTATGTGTGTTCCCGTGATTCATCATCGCAGGGTTATAGGGACCATAAGCATTGATCGTCCTGAGGCTTCAGAGGAAGATCTTCAGCGCGACGTTAATTTTTTGAAGTTGGTGAGCGACATTCTTGCGGAAGCCGTAGCCCGGATAAGGGAAGACATGGACGAGCGCGAGAGTCTGATGGCGGAGAACCGGAAGTTGCGTCAGCAACTCGGGGACAAGTATCATCCCGGCAGCATCATAGGCAACTGTAGCAGCATGCGGAGGATATATGAACAGATTGCCCAGGTGGCGGACACTGCAGCAACTGTTCTTATCAGGGGGGATTCCGGGACCGGCAAGGAACTGGTTGCCAGGGCTATTCATTACAGCAGTCCCCGTAAGAACAACCCTTTTATCTGTGTCAACTGCGCGGCCATTGCGGAGAATCTGATAGAAAGCGAGTTATTCGGGCATGAGAAGGGCGCGTTTACCGGTGCGGTGGAGAAGCGTACCGGAAGATTTGAGATGGCGAATGGCGGGACTATTTTTCTTGATGAAATAGGCGACATATCGCTTGCGGTGCAGGCGCGCCTTCTTCGTGTGCTCCAGGAGCGTACTATTGAGAGGGTTGGAAGCAGTAGGACTATGCAGTTAAATGTTCGTGTTCTTGCTGCTACAAGCAGGGATCTTGAGGGGGCGATGTCCGAAGGTGCGTTCCGGGAAGACCTGTATTATCGGCTGAACGTCTTTCCGATTATGCTGCCGCCACTTAGGGACCGCCGGTCCGATATAATGTTGCTTGCTGATTATTTTTTGCAGAAGTACGGTGAAGCTTACGGCAAAAAAATCAAGCGAATATCATCTGCGGCGATCAATATGATGATGGCTTATCACTGGCCGGGAAATGTCAGGGAGCTGGAGAACTGTATAGAGCGTGCGGTTTTGACCACTACAGATGGGGTGATCCACGGGTACAATCTGCCGCCGTCGATCCAGACAAGCGAGGAAACCCACAGCGGGATTCTTCCAGAAGAAGGCGCCAGCATGGAGGCTATGGTAGACTCCTACAAACGGGAAATAGTAATTGATGCTCTCAAGAAGAAACGTGGGAAAGCGACCCTGGCTGCCGGGTACCTTAAGACAACGCAGAGGGTACTCAGCTATCAGATAAAGAAACTGGGCATAAATCCAGGCGATTACAAAGCCGGGTAGGGGTTTAGCCCGCATATCTCACAAAATTCCTGCTGCGAGCGCAGATAGCGCCACTGCGACGGCACGAATTGGCAAAACGCCAGATTGCAGTATGTCTATACGGCTGCTCCGGCGTTTTACCAATTTGCACCCCCGCAGCAGCACTCTCCACGCTCTCGTTACGAAATTCTGTGAGATATGCGGGTTAGAGTCTGAACTCGTAAATTCTGTGCGTTCATGTCAAGCCGTAGTCCCGACTCAGTGGCGGAGGTCGGGACGAAGGCTGATTGCGTAGACGCGGCAAAGGCGGGTCATTTTCGCCCTATGGGCGAGTCATTTGCTCGCTTTGCTCGCGTCATTTACCCCGAGGCGCTGGCGCGCTCGGGGCGTTGGCCTGTTCGAAGGGAACAGAAGCTATGACAGAGTTTATCCAGCATCCAGAGACCAGCATCCAGCAACCAGCCGAAGGCCGCCTTAGGAAGAAGAAGGGCAGACACAAAGACTGCCTGCAGGGTGAATGATATTTTTTGTTGATTTCGTTGTTGAGTAATGTAGATGGGCTGTGTTAATTTCCCAGATGATCGTAACGGCATAAGCGTTGTCGTTTGTTTAAATTTAATTGAATACAAGCACTGGGAGATTGATATGTCTCAGCATCCGAGTTTGAAATCTGCGAGCAGGATCGTGAAGAAGCGCAATGTACTGAAGCGCTTTGAAAGGATCGATATTCTGAAAGAGAAGGGCGAATGGAAGGCGGGGGACCGGGCTTACGGCCTGCCGAAGATAAAGTCCGAGCCTGGAGCCTGAACTGCATAGATGCAATAGTCGGGCCAAGTGGCGGCATGAAAGCGTACATTTTTACTGTTTTTGTCTTATTGGCTCTTAATGTATGTTGTACAGCTCACGCAGAAGAGGATGCATTTGAACTGCGTGTAACCGCGGACAACGTCAACCTCAGATCGCGACCTGATATCACCTCCGAAAGCGCTGGGCAGGTTGACAGCGGAGATCTCCTTCTACCTGCCACTAATTCCACCGATCAATGGATTCAAGTGAAGGTTCCCGGCTCGATAGGCTTGTGGGTTTATAAAGAGCTTGTAAAGGACGGGCGGGTATCGGCGTCGAGACTGCGGGTGAGGACCGGGCCGGGCATAAGTTTCCGGTCCGTGGGCGAAATTCCGCGGGGAAGAAAAGTTGAAGTCAGGGATGAATATAATCAATGGCTCAAGATAGACCCGCCTCCCGGGTGTTCTCTCTGGATCAGCGCCAGGTATGTTGAGCGTTTTAGAGAAGAGGACGAGAAAACGGATGTGCCAGTGGAGAACATGGCCATGGGAAAGCGGGAACAGGATGCAGACGGGACGGCAGAAGATGTAACAGTGGCGCCGCGACCGGCAAAAGATGCAGAAGGCCGCGAATCCGGATTTATAGAGAAGCCCGCGGGAAAAACGCAGACGGAAGATGAATATTCAAAAGTTATTGTTCTGCCTCGCGAATTGGAGCATGGGAATCTAGTTGATTCCGAGGAGCAGGGCAGGCTTGTCGAATATAAGGGAGTTCTTCGTCCTTCGGGTTTCGTATGGCGCAAACCAAGTGAGTACAGATTAGTCCGGCGCGACTCTTCGGGCAGAGCTATGACGATTTGCTATGTTATTGGAGACAGTTCTGTACTCGAAGACCGGGAAGGTCACACGCTTATTCTCTATGGCCGTCAGTACTGGGTGCAGGGCATGCGACATCCGGTTGTTGCCGCCCGGCAGCTTGTTGTGAGGGATTGAGGTTTAACCCGCATATCTGACACTCTTACGTCCAAAACGATTGAAAACGCCGTTCCGGAACTCAAAAATGCGTCAGATTTCGCCGCAAGTCATTGGCGGTGGCATGCCGTTGTCGGCGTCAGTCTTTCCTCTTTCCAGAAACGTTAATGTTTTGGGTTGCAAGCCCGGGTAAAAAGCTCAAAACTAACGATTAATGATTAGGGAGCGCTTATGGACAAAAGTATCTCGCGTGAAATAATGAGAGACAGGGATATGCAGGCAGCATTTGGAGTTTTAGTGGGGCAGATTGCCCATGATTTAAATAATCTTCTCACTCCGCTGCTTGCTTATCCGGAACTGGTGCGCCAGGAATTGCCGGAAGGAAGTCAGTCTCACCACCTGCTCGATGTAATGGAAAAAGCTTCTGGTGATATGATGTATCTTGCCAGCCAGCTTCTTGATTTTTCTATGCGCAACAGCAAGGGCAGCTCTGCGATAGATTTCAATTATATTGTTGATGGTGTTGTAGCTTCGCTTGAACGAGACGGGTTGCCGGAGGAGGTCTCGATTGAAAAAAGTCTTATTGACGAAGCGCCGAGTATTTCCGGCTCAGAAGAACTTATTTTAAGCGCGGTTTCCAATCTCTGTGATAACGCGCTGGAGGCTATGGAAGGCAGCGGTAAGCTGACTATTTCTACGTCGCTTGTGCAGGGTGATGGAGGAGATAAGTACGTTAGAATATCTGTTTCTGATACGGGCGCCGGGATCAGCCCAGACCTGGCGGATTCCATTTTTGAGCCGTTTGTGACCGACAAGCGAAGTTCCAGGCGGCGGGCGCCAGGCTTAGGACTGAGTATAGTAAAGAGAGTTATGGATGAATACGGGGGACGTGTGGATTTTTTGACGGAACCCGGCAAAGGCACTGTATTTCATCTTGACTTTCCCGTAAGGAAGGAGGGGAAGGTTTCTGATGAGCTCAACGAGTGAGCAGAGATTTGACGCTTCATGTAATGAGGGGGTAGCGGCGTGTGATGCGGGAAGGGTTCTGATAGTGGACGACGAACCGAACATATTAAAGTTATTTAAAACCCTGATTTCCATTTCCTTAACCGATATTGATGTAGATCTTGCCGTCAACGGCGCGGATGCTGTTGATCGGTTCGATGAGTTTCACGAAGCTGTAATTCTGATGGATATGCATATGCCTGTAATGACCGGCCAGCGCGCTTTCCAGAAAATAGAGCAGATGTGTCGGGAGAAAAAATGGGCGATGCCGACGGTTATTTTTTGTACAGGCTATGCACCTCCGGAAGCTGTCAGGAGAATTGTCGGCAATGAAAGCAGACATCGTCTGTTACAAAAGCCGGTCAGCGCCGAGCAGTTGGTCGAAAACGTTAAGGAAGCCTTTCTAAGGTAGTTCTGTTTTCTCGGGAACGGCAATACCCAGGATGAAGTTCAAGAATATAGCTTTAATGAGAGGGAAGTTGGATGAAGTTCGGCGCCAGGGTCTGAGTATCGGCCTCGTGCCCACTATGGGTTCTCTCCATCCCGGCCATGTTTCCTTGATAAGGCAGGCGAGGGCTGAGTGTGATTTTCTTGTTGTGAGTATTTTTGTGAACCCTTTACAGTTTGGCCCGAACGAGGATTTTGGAAACTATCCAAGTGATATTTCAGGCGACGAGGCAATCTGCGCGAGGGAGGGGGTAGACGCGGTTTTTGTGCCTTGCGCTGAGGATATGTACAACTCCGACCACAGTGTTTACGTGGATGAACAGGATATCTCGCAGGGCTTATGCGGGGCGTCACGCCCCGGGCATTTCCGCGGTGTGCTTACAGTTGTTGCCAAGCTGTTTAACATTGTCGGCCCTGATGTGGCGATATTCGGAGAGAAGGATATTCAGCAACTAAGGTTAATCCAGCGGATGGTGCGTGATCTTAATTTTCCGGTAAAAATCCTGGCAGGGAAGATAGTTCGCGAAGATGGCGGGCTTGCGCTCAGTTCCCGAAACCGCTACATGTCCGATACTGAACGAAAGAAGGCTCTCAAACTGCATGAGGCGCTGAAGGCTGCGCGGTGCATGATTGAATCCGGCGAGCATGACACCGGGAGGATCCTGAGAGCAATGGAATCTATTATCGGGGCTGATGCGGTTGTCAGGCCTGATTATCTTGAATGTGTTGATTACTACACACTTCGCCGTGTGGAAGCGATAAGCGGTAAAACCGTTGTGGCCTGTGCAGTTTGGATCGGCTCGACGCGCCTTATAGATAACGTTGTTGTAGAGCCGCCGACGGTTAACTGAGGGTTTCTTTTTTTCTGTGCTGGGCCATAGTATGGGCTTCTATTGCGGCCATGATTATCTGATCAGGATCTGAGCCTGATTGCACAAACCGCACAGTTGCTTTGAGGGTTTCGGGTTGCGAGCGGGGATTTTCGGTGATGACAGTAATGCCGGCTGATGGTTTGAGCCTTGTTATGGCTCTTAGCAGCCCGCTTGATTCATGTCCGAGAATTTTCTGATTGAGAATGATTGCGTCCAGTCTGGAAGCTTCTTCCAGTGCAGCCAGTGTGGAGGCGAGATCATTTTTCAGATACAGGCGTTTTCCCAGTTCTTCCAGTCTTTTTTGTAGCGTTGTTCCGGTCTTTCCTGTGCCGGCAAGGAGAATGTTCCAGTTGCCTACGTATGTTTCAAGTTCTTGCGGGAGAGGAGATTTCGGTCTGCTCGGATGCAGGCTTCCTCTTGGCAGACGGATTCTGAATGTCGGCGCTCCGGTGTGGGAGACCATGATATCCAGGCCGCCGCCGGATTCTTCAAGCACTGACCGGATAACTGATTCCATGACGCCGGACTCTTCGGAAGCGCTTCGCAGGAGTTGAAGCTGACCGTGCCGGGAAGAGTTTTTGACTGAAGCCTCTACGAGTATTATTCCTGCGTATCTGGAATCGATGTTGAATGGAGGTTCATCAGTGGGTGTGTTCACGGTGATTCTGATATTGCCGGGCTCCTGCAAGGAATCGGCGGCAATAAGGCCGAGGTTAGTCAGTAGCTGTTCAAGTTGGATGCCGGTTATTCCTACGGGGGGCAATTCCCGGATAATCCGGGTGGTAACTTCCCAGGAATCGGGGAGGCTGTTTTGCAGGAGATCGACTGTGCTTTCTATGTGGTCGGAAATAACTTCTATTGAATCCGTGCTGCCATTGGAGTGGGCAAGTTCAAGAAGGTGGCCAGCCAGTTTGATGCCCCGGTCTGCCGCAAGTATTATGGCTTTGCTTGATTCGGCGACCTGGCGGTTTTCCGGCTGGGATCTTTGAAGGAGTGAGGCATGGCCGGTTATTCCGCAAAGGAGGTTACTGAAGTCATTGGCGACTCCCCGTGCGATCTGGCCGATGAGCTGGAGCTTTGCGGCCCGTCTGTTTTTCATTCGCTTCGTCTCGGTGGCGCTGACATCGCTTACGAGTATCAAAGACAGGTCTTCCGAGGGTTGCGATCTGAAGCGAAGGGTTGTTGTTTGGCCACTGCTTAGCAATTGCTTCTCAATTTCGTTTGGTTCGGATGCGTCAAGTAGAAGATCAACATCTTCTCTTCCCAGGAACGGGAAGGCGTTATTGATGGTTGTGCTCCGGTTAAGGTTTCGGCTGGTGAAAGTTTTTGCGGCCGGGTTGGATCCGGTAATCCTCCCTCTTTTATCTACTGCCAGCAAGCCGTCCCTGAGATAATCCATGGCATCCACAAAGCGTCCGACTCGCAAGCGGCTTTCTTTTTCTGCTGAAAACTGGATAGCCCAGAGCCCGAAGGCTCCTGCAATCAGCATAAAGCCGAGCGTAAGCAGCCATACTATCATAGCAACGTGGTTGTATTCCTGGGGCGCTATGATGGTTTCAAAATACTGCAGGGCGAGATACACGGCTATAGCGGCAATGCAGAATAATATTACAAGCAGAACCGCGTAGCTCCACATCTCTGTTCTGAAAAGTCTCATATTACAAATGGCTTCCTCAAGCAGAAGTACCATGCTGTGCTTCTTTAGTGTACAGAATATCTGTTTCAGGATTATAAATAAAGAGATTTTTATGATTAAAAGGGGAGGGTGGCGTCACCCCAAAAGTTGACGGTTTCTCATCTGTTGCCGCAGGATGCATGCCTTGTATTGACGCGGAACCGGGAAGTTGAGAGACTTCCGCGAAGGAGGTTTTTTTGAATAAACGGGTGAACTTTTTGTTGTTTGCGGGAACAGTTTTGTTTGGGGTCAACTGTGCCTTTTTCGAGTTGAGTTGTGTTGATGTGGGTTTCCATGTCAGGACGGGAGAACTGGTTGTTCAAAACGGGACCATTCCAGCGACCAACATTTTTTCTTTCACTCAGCCGGAGCAGTCGTGGCTGTTGCACCAATGGCTGCCTTCTATTCTGTTTTACGGTGCGTGGGTCTGCGGGCAAGTGCCGGGGTTGATTCTGACGAAGGCATTGGTGATCGGCCTGATCTGCGGAATAGTTTGTTTGTGCGCTGCTCGGCTTTCCGGGAAACGGGCCGGTTACTGGCATTATTGGCTGGTTTTCGGCATGGCTTTGGCGGCACGGCCCAGGTTCTTTGCCAGGCCGTTCATTTTTTCGGCCTTGTTGCTTGGAGTGTTGCAGTACAGCATAGCCGTAACAGGAGCGAGGTCGAGGAAACTGCTGTTTCTTGTTCCGCTTTTGATGGCCCTGTGGGCGAATGTTCATGCCGGTGTGCTCTACGGTCTTGTCTATATTGTTGCGTTCTGGGCCGGAGCTGTAATTGATTTCACCCTGCAGAGACAAGGCGATGCGCCGGAAGGCGGGCAGGTTGCGGGATCAATGGCGTCGGCTTTGTATGCTTCGCGGCGTCTGGTGGGAGCAGCGATTCTATCTGTCATTCTCATGTTTTTTACCACCTGGCTGATTAATCCGCATGGGCCGAAGGTTATTATGCTTCCTGTTATCTATTTTCTGGATCCTTTCTGGCAGGATTTTATCCAGGAGTTTCGTTCGCCGACCGGGAATAGACTGGCTCTTCTCATCTACTGGACGGGGGCGCTGCTTGTTTTACAGGGTCTGGCTTTTAGAAGGTCCAGGTGGAGTCTTGCGCTTCCCGCTGCCGTGTTTGTTGCCATGGCATTTCGAAGTGAACGAATCCTGCTGACGACATTCGTGGTGACTGTACCCTACGCGGTTTTTCTGTTGAGCCGGGTTGAAATTTCAAAGCGGGTGGGAGCGTTTCAAGGCCATGGTTATCTTCTGCCTATTGCGTGGATAGCTGCGACTTTTTTTGTGTTGCTGCCTGACCCGTCTCTTCGATACGGAGCCGGCGTGGAACAGAGCTTTCATCCCAGACCCATATTCAGTTTCATGAAAAAGAAAGCTGCGGGCATGCGGATATTCAACGATATGCGTTACGGCGGGGGACTACTGCTATGGGCGTATCCGGAGATACGGCCTTTTATAGACGGCAGGTGCGAAGCGTATAGCAAGGGTTTCTGGAAAGACGTGTATGTCCCTGCAGCCTCCGGCTTGAAATGGCGGGGCGTTTTTGGAAGGTACGGGATTGATGGCGCTATTGTGCCGCTCGGGAAACAGACGTCTCCGGGGCGCCTGGCGCGTGAGTTGTACGAGGATTCCGGCTGGGCGCTGGTTGCCTATGATGACCGGACTCTTTTTTTTCTGTCCAGGGAGAGCCGGGAGGAAGCTTTTTTCCAAAGTCATGAATTTCGGTTGATATGGCCGGGCGACAGGACTTTGAAAACTATCAGCACACAAACTGCCGACGAGGCTATAAGGGAAGCTGAACGCGCGCTTGAATTCGATGGCAACGGCGTTTTTGCGAGGACTGCGTATGCGAGGGCGCTTCTGGTTGCAGGCAGGTTTAAAGATGCTGCACGGCAATACCGGCTGCTGACTTTGGAGCGGAAAGTATCTGAGCAATATTGGCGGGATTATGTTTACAGCCTTTATATGGCGGGCAAATACCGCGAACTTCTGCCCGTGCTGGAGAAGATGATGGATGATGGTTTGTTGCCGGAATATGCCGAGTCGCTTCGGCATCTGTTGAAGGTAAGGCGGGGGGCAGGCGGTAAAAAGAGTGGCGGAGTGGGAAGCCCGGGAAGAGGGCGAGGCAGGCCCGGGGAGTGAAGAGGGCGAGGCAGGCCCGGGGAGTGAAGAGAAGAGGGCGAGGCAGGCCCGGGGAGTGAAGAGAAGAGGGCGAGGCAGGCCTCGCCCGTACGGGGGCTTAGTTGTCGGATTCTTCCAGTAGCCTGTGGCTGATGGAATCGGCTTGTTTGTCTATCATTGCGTTGCGGCGGCTGCGGATTTCTTCCAGTTCCTTTTGAGTTTCGTATGCCTCCATTTCATCTTCGATCATGCGTTTCTGGGTCAATTTTGTCTGTTGGGGTAGTCCTTCTTCCTTAGTAATGGCTCCAGGGCGCGCATAGCCCAAAGTGACGAATATCATGGTTTCTTTCTGGCTGGTTTCCTTGCTCTGATGAGAGAAGAGATATTTCCCGATCAAAGGGATATCGCCCAGCAGGGGTATTTTTTTTGTCCGGTCGCTGTTTTCGGTTTCAGTCAATCCGCCGATGGCCACTGTTCGTCCGCTGTCAAGGCAGAAGACCGTGGAGATTTTCTTTGTGGCTATAATCGGGTAGGTCTGTCCATTCGGGGCTATAGCGTCTCTGACAAAACGTGTTAGTTCAGGCTCGATGTGGACCGTGATGTTGCTTTCTGTATTTACGGTTGGTGTAACGTTCAGCTTGACGCCGAATTCCACCGGTGCGCCCGGATTGTAGGTTATTACAGGGCCGGTTGTATCCGTTGCAGGGGTGACGGTGGATTCGAAGGGCCGTTCTATTTCTCCGATGTGGATCAGCGCGGGCTGTTCGTTTGCGACGATTATCTTCGGATTGGACACTACCGACACTCCGTCCATTTGTTTAAGAGCGCTGAGAACGATCCGGAAATCGTCCGCGCTCAGGACCGCAGTTCTGAAGTCGTTAATGA
This sequence comes from uncultured Victivallales bacterium, assembly GCA_964433435.1. Taxonomy (GTDB): domain Bacteria; phylum Verrucomicrobiota; class Kiritimatiellia; order UBA8416; family CAYSRM01; genus CAYSRM01. The sequence continues at coordinate 11,228 of CAYSRM010000004.1, read as the reverse complement.
CCTTTGAAAATGAATCTTCTATATCACGGGAAACATCTCTGCCTTGATCTACTGTATCGACGATACTCCTGGTAGGATCGGATTCCACTTGTTCCCCGTTCATAGTGTATTGCCGGTCAATCGTATCTTCTCTGCTTCTGGTGTCGTACCTGTTTATAGTATCCGCTCTGCTTTCGTTCCACGAACGGTTTTCGTCAACGCTCCACTCCATGCTTGATGCTGTCGCTCCATACTCCTGGAGCACCTGCCAGTTGATGCCGAGGTTCTTAATCGCGTCATCGTTAAGCTCCATAAACTTGGCTTCTATAAATACCTGATCGCGAAGCTTGTCGATATTTTTGATAACCTCTTTTATCTCATCGAGACTGGCCGCTGTTGAGCGCAGGACCAGCGCATTTCTCGAAGGGAAAGGTGAAACAGAGCCCCTGTCGCTCAGCATGGGTCTGATGACGGCGACTACGTCGTCTACACTGGCATAGCTAAGAAAGATGGTTTCCACCACCAGCGGTTCCGGCGCTCCGGCCGGTTTGGTGGTTATACTGTATATCTCGGTGCCGGGTCTCTTTTGCTGGAGGGCAAGATTATGCATGGAGAGAATGGTTTCCATTGCGGGTTTCCATTCGACGTCCGTCAGGTTAGCGGTGACTTTCCCTTGCAGATTAGACGGTGTGGCTATTATGTTTGCTCCCGATATGCTTGTAAACAGACGCACTACGTCGGCCATTGGAACGTCGTCCAGAGAGATACTGATAAGGTCATCTTCTTCTATTGCGGCTTCTGCGCCTTCTATTTTACGGGTGTCTTCCTCGATGCTCAACGACAGAATTTCCCCTTCTCCTTCGTTGGTATCTGATGACACAAGAATCGGCTGGTTGTCTTCGGCTGCAGCCTCTTCGACTGGCTCGACAGAAGGTTGCGTTTCTTCTGCTTCAGGCGAAGCGTTTTCTTCCGATTCCGCCGTTCCGGTTGTTTCATCAGTCTGATTTGTCTGCTGGTCTGGCGCTATGGCCGGCGGAGGCGCCGGGTCTGGCTGTTCAGTTTCTTCCTGCGCGATTCCGACACTGGAAATGAATGCCAGAAGTGTAAAGCTAATTATTGCGAGTATTGTTTTCCTCATGTATTCACCCCGTTTTTGATTCTAACCATTCTGGTTTCAAAAAAGCCCTTATGAACTTTGCTATTTGTGCACAATTGTCACGCTGTCGTCGGCACCTTTGTTGTCTATGAGAATGACGGTATTAGTCGAGTCCTCAATTTTTACCTCATATGTAGCTGTGTCACCCGATGCTGATGTAATCTCTCCTACGGATGGCAGCACAGCGCTCCAACTGTAAGGGGGAGTGCCGCCGATAGCGGTAAGAGTAACGTTGACGCCATTTGTAGCGCCTGGTATTTCAAGCGGGTCTGGACCTGAGATTTTCAATTCTGCGCTGGAGATGCTGATTTGTGCTACTGCAGCATTCCCTTGTGAATCAATCGCGACAACGTCATTGTCTGCTACGAGAGTTGCGGTATAGACAGCCGTTCTTCCGTTATTGCCGGTAACTTCTATTGTGCCTGCGGCAGCATTTGCCACTTCCCACTCAAAACCGCCTTTGCCGTCGTCCACGGTAAAGCTGAATTTCTGGCCGACAAATTCAACTGTTGCCGACGCGGGGGTGATTCGGAGAGTAGAGAGAGAGAGATTTTCCCTGTCCAGCGATGAGAAGTTTCCGAGAATATCATCGGCATTGGATACGGACTCATCATCTTCGCATCCGGAGATGTTCATGCATATAACGGCGGCCGTAATGAGGGTTGTTATCGCTAGAAACCGACTTGTTTTTTTCATGGCATGTTCCTTTCTATATCCGGCGCTGCGCGGTTAGCGTAATGGTGTTGCGCGGAGCTGCCTGATATCAACTTTATCTTTATTTACTTGATCGATCTTCCATGTGTACTTGACGCCTTTAAGTATGGCAGAGATTTCTCTGCCTTCTTCGACAATGCCAAAACCTTCGATGATGGCAAATCTGTCTGTTGCTCCTTTAAGCTTGAGCTTCGGCCACTCTATCCTTTTCTTAATTTCCTGTTTCCTTTTTTCTTCTTCAGGCACTTCAGGCTCGGGGCGCCAGCCGATGGGCCAGAATGGGTCGCGGAGTTTTTCAAAATCGATCTTGAGGAAATCTTTCCTGTCTTCTTTTTCTTCGGTGTTATTGTCGGCTGCAATTGCAGTTGCTTGAAACGAAAGAACGAGCGCAACCATGGTTGCCGCCAGCAGGATTCCTGTTCCTGTCTTTTTAGCTTGCATCGGCTTCGTTCTCCTCTTGTTTGCCGTCGGATTTTCTCTCTTTTGTCTGGTTGCGGAGCTGTTCCTGAAGTTTATCTTTTGTTTCCCGGTTCGACCAGATGGGCCATTGAAGGTCCATTGTTATGCTATGGACTGCCTTGTCCTGCTTGCCTGGGTCTATTCTGATGTTGGTTATGGCAACCATGGGGTTTGCTTCTTTTATGTAATAAATCAATCTCAGGAGGTCAAAATAGCCGCATTTTAGCGACAGGCCGGCCTGATAAGAGTGAAATGTACCGTCTGTCCCTGCCAGCTTCCTTGCGCCCTTGTCGCGTGGCGGGGCTGGGAGGGTGATATCCGCTTCCCGGGTGTGCATGTTGATGATGCCTTTAATTTTCAGCATATAGTTGCCTCCGAGGTGCGGTTCGATCACGTATTGACCGGTGAGTTCAAGAATCTTATCGAGAACCTGAATATTCTCCTTGCGATCCTTGCGCATTCTCTGGATTTTTGCGCTGGCCTTATCAATGTCGGTGTGCAGTTTCTTTATTTGCTCGCGGGCTTCTTTTTTCTTAGTGTTGTAGACGCTTATGCCCTGGAAAAGGCCGAAGATGAGGACGGCAGCCACAATGCCCGCCAGGACAAAGATTTGAGTACGTTCTTTTTTGTCTTCCGGTAGTTTCATTTGAATGCTCTGGGTTTAAACTTGCATGACATTCTGAATACTCTGTCGAATTCATTTGCAGTTGTGGTGTCTTCTCTGTAGCTGCCCCGCACCACGTCTGCAGACTCCAGAAAGTCCTTTAGCGGCTCTGCTTGTTCGAGCGCTCCTTCAAAACTCCTGATTGTGTATTCTGCGTCCCTGCCCTCGGCTCTGGCGCTGAACAATATCGAATAAAGCCGAGTCGGTTCGTCTTGAACGGTCTTCAAGGAATGGTTGAGAGTGAGAGAAGTAAAAGCAATATTATCCGGGACTTGTTTCTGGAGACCGAGCAGTACCCAATGCCAGTCGATGTTTGATTTGTTCCATCCCTCGATTTCCTCAAGAATCTTCCTGTTTCGGGCGAGCTGTTGACGGACCTCTCCAGCGCGCGCTTCTTTGGGCTTTGCGCTTTCCCAGGCTTCTTCGAGGTTCTTGACCTGGCCGCGGAGTTTGAGGTACTGATAGCCGAAGATGGCGATTACCACTACTATTATCGTTGGCAGCACAATGGAAGCTATTCTGGTCAGTGATTTGGGGCTCAGAATGCTTCCGCTTCGCTGTTCTGAGGGCAATATAAGATCTACTCTAAGGTTCATGATTCTTCCAGGGTTGCCAAGGCTGCGCCGATAGCCGCTGTAAGTCGCCATCCTGAGCCCGCAAGTGATTCCGGGATGGCATCGTGTGAAGTGTTGACATAGTCCAGCGGATTCCATGTCTCCACGTCTACTCCGAGGGACGAATGTATTTCTTCGATGGAATCGCCGGAAAGGGCCAGACCTCCGGTGGCAAAGATTTTTGTGACGTGGCAGTCTTCTCGTCGTTCAACGAAATCCCTACAGACTATGAGTTGTTTAAGAATCGGTTCCATCACCTCCACCACTGACTGCGAGATATCGAAAGCGCCGTCGGCTATAATTCCCTGTGCTGTTTCTCTGTCGACCCCCAGCGCCTTCTGCACATTGTTCAGCACTGAATCGGTTCCGAGGCTGAAACGTCTTACCAGAGCCAGTACATTCTTATTGAACAATCCGAATGAAGTTGTGTGCGCTCCAAAGTCGACGACGCCGACGGCTTCAGTTTGAAGTTCTGCGGCCGGTCCGTGCAGAAAAGCGGTCATAGTAGCCAATCCGGATACTTCGATGGAGAAAGGAGCAGGAAGCCCTGAGGGCAACAGGTCATTTACTATGGCTGCGTCGATTTCGGGAATTGCCACTGCAAGCACCTTGGCTTCGTTCTTACCGTAAGCCTGGGTAATCAGTTTATACCCTATACGGTAGTCATCGGGATTTTCAAGGCCGAGACTCTGGACCAGCTTGCCGACAGACTCATCGGTGAACTGCCCCGGGAAGTTAAGCAGCTTTACCACAGCGTTTTCGCCGCTCAGCGCTATTGAGGCGTAATGGCCCGTGACTTTGCGTGAAAGGTTAAGGGCATCTGTGGCCGGGACCTCGGACTCCGAGCCAGGTTCGGGCTCCTCCCGGATTTTCACAGGAGGCAGAATCTCAGCGCTGACAAGTTCCATGTTATTGTCGGTGGCCTTTATGCGCACTGTTTTGACCGAGGATGTTCCAACATCGATTCCGACTACATCTGTAGGACCGTGTTTAAGTTGCTTAATTATTTCGTTGAAATTCATGGGTCATTCGTTCTTAAGCCAAGCTCGGTAACGTAGAAGAACTTTATTAGCAAGTTGCGTACTAGACAACAAGAAAATCCAAAAAATGAAAGGAAAAGATGTAACGGTGGAAGGAAGGAATTTTTGCCGGGCTCATGTTCTTCATTCCCCGCCCCCCTTCGCCGGATACCCTTATCTGACTCGCTTAACCGCACTCTGCTCCCCGCATTATTTTGTTACTGAATACTGCTATTCGTCTTTTGTTAGAATCTAACACATGTTTCTTTGCGCCACGTCACATTATAGCTCGCGCGGATAGCATTTTCAATCCACAGATTGTGCGGATGATCCTTAACAATTAAAAGATTACCATCGTTCGAGAACGCTGTAGATATTATCGTCATCGTAAATGTTCCGCCCCGAACCGTTAGGTCCGAAAGAACCTACTACGGCAAGTTTGGGGCTGGTTCCCATTCCGTTGGGGTAGTAGTCTGAGTCGAAGAAGTAGGGGTTGCCCCAGGGATCCGCATCAATATCGCGTGCGTATGGACCGTCCCATTTGCCGGCATCGAAGGTTCCGTCATTGCCGAGCAATCCTGCGCTGTCGGTTGAGAGGTCCCAGCATTCGGGGTCTCCATGAGTTCGAGTTGCGCCACCCGGCCATTTGCCTGTGTCCCATGCCAGTTGTCGTACGGCAGCCACGAGCATTTCGACGTCGGACTCGGCTTTATCTATCCTGGATTCCTCTCGGATTTTACTTAACATTGGTACCGCGATTGCGAGAAGGATGCCGACGACCAGCACTGCAATCATGATTTCTACGATTGTAAATCCGCTTTTTTTCATTAGAAGCCTCCTGGCCATTCAGCCGGTTCTGGTATCAGTGAGCATAAGTCATCTTGTGCCACACTATCCTTTCTTGCCAACAATCTATTAATTCATTATACTTCCATGGTAATCTAAACGAAAGCACAGTTTGTGCCAGAAGAGTGGTTGATCTGTGGAGCTTCGGGTTTGAAAGCGTAGGACGGTGCTCTGCGCTGTCCATTTCCCATCAGGGTGAGTAGAGGCAAAAATGTCATATTTGAGATTACTGGGGATGAAGTTTCGCATAAGAGAGAATTTGAAGGGTTGTTTCGGATGACAGCGATAGAAAATTTAAATGGTACACATAATGCTTTTGTATAGAAAGGTTACAAATGCTTCGGGGGAGCAAGATTGATGTATAGAAAAATCGGAAATTCTTGTAGTGGTATGACACTGGTGGAAACGGCGGTTGCGATGGCTATTTTTGCCATGTGCATAGGGGGTATGTGCGCCTTGATAGTTACCAGCAAGCAGTTGAGTGACAGGGCACGTTGGCACTATACTGCTGTTAACCTGGCCAAAAGCAGGTTGGAGCGGGCCAGAGCGTTACCTTTTGGTTCGCTGGAAATGTTACAGGAAAGTCAGGTCAGGGTGGATCGCAGTGGTTTTACTGATAACGATGGAGATTACAGGCGAACCACGTATGTAAACGAGATAAAGACCGGGTTGCTCAAGGAGATTGTAGTGGTTGTTGAGATAAGGAACAGGAAGACGCTGGATTTTGATGGGGAGTCGGAGCATATCAGGTCTTATTTTGCCGATTATGCTGAGCCGGAGGATTGATCTATGATGCAGTTTACGGGAAAACGGGGGTTTACGCTTGTTGAAGTTATTGTGGCTTCCGTCATCCTTACGGTGGGTGTCACGCTGGCCATGACAGGCTTTGTATACCTTATGCGCGGCGCCAGGCAGGACAATATTCAGGACGAACTGGATATCGACGTGCAGGCTGCAATGGAAAAGATCAAATACCATATGCGGTTATCATCTCTGGATCAAATGTTTTTCCATCCGGAAGGCGCGGACAAATTTCAAGGGATCAGTTTTCCCCTTTGCAGAGACGATGACGGTGACGGAATAGTCGAGACAGACAGCGACGGCAAGGTTATCTGGGATGATACGATTATTTATCATGTTTATCAGAGTTCCCCGAACCAGTTAAGAGTTACGACGTTCAGTCCCCGGATGACGAACCTGTCTGATTCGGCTCGTCAGGCGCAGCTCAACAGTGTTGTTGCCAACGGGGATGGGTCTGCGACGTACAACTCAACCAATGCGTCGACTGAGGTTGTTTTTGCGAATCTTTTTGATTGGTCGCTCAACCCGCAAAGCGCGAGGTTCGATGGATACAATAAGGCTATGGCCAGGGAGAAGAATGTTTCATTGGGGTCTGCGATTCTGTCTAACGGCATGCACACGTTTAAGTTTACGACTCTTGAGAAGAATGCGAGCAGCGCGGGTTACAAAATAGGAATTGATGCGCTGTACGTTTCTCCCTCTTACGGCAGGCGCGAAGGCGAGGCCCAGAGTCCGATTGATCAATCTGGCGCTTCTGTTGTTACTCAGTATATGGCGGGCGGTTCGTGGTCCGGAAATTATCAGTTGCTTTTTCCTGCGACTACCAATAACCAGCATTTCACGCTTCAGCTTGCTAATGATCTATGGGAAGAGACCAACTTTCGCAGGACGGGATATTCTGTGGACGGGACTGAAGTGATTTTTGACAATACACTGAACCCCAGGGATTTTATTGTTCAACTCGAAGGCAATACATGGAACTGGTATGCGTCCAGTCAGACCGGGGACCCGTCGGGTGAGTCGGCAACGAATTATCCTCTGCATGGCATGGCTGTTCGGGTTTTGGCAAAAGGTTCGGATCTTGACCTTGGCGGGTTCCAATATGATGGCGGTAAGGTGTATGTGGGGTTCAGGTCGGGACTGGGCAGTGACAAGCTTGGGATAAAATATGCCTATATTTCAGAAGCGGCCGATTCATATGTGGCGACACAAGACATAGTGGCTGCAACGCAGAAGCAGTTGACCTTTGATGGCGGCGATGACAGCGAGGTCTTTGCCTGGGGCGGCTATTCCTGGACTGATTCTCTTGATTTTGATATCGACAAAGAGAAGGTATATACTATTTCTTTTCTTGTTATCTCAAACCAGAGCATGGGTACTGCCTGGCGATGGGCTGAGGTTGACGAACCCGGGGCCATATCCTGCTATGTTATAACCAATCGTTCTGCGTCGCAGGCAGATTTGCTTGATCCGACATGGAGTGACAGAAGCGACGTGGTTGCCCTTGATGAAGTTTTGGGTGTGCCTTACGTGTATACAAGATATCCAACAAACGCCACATATACTTCGGGTATTTTTGATACCAGGATAGCGTCACCCGGTTATAGCGCGATGAACTGGGATTCTGTGGAGCCTTTAGGCACATCCTTGAAGATGAAAGTAAGGTCCGCCACGAACAGGACAATGTCTGATGCTTCGGCATGGTCGAATATTTCTGCAATGGCTTCGGGCGGAGCGATTGATCCCGGCGACAATCGTTACGTCCAGTTCAAAGCCATAATGACACCGAACGCATATGGATATCGGACCCCGAAGCTTAAAGATGTGACCATTGAATGGGCGGGGGAAGACCGTATAGTGGATATTGGAGGGATCTTTACCAAGGGACCGGATTATGGTAGATTTGAACTGAAGGTAGATGGCCAGGAGCTGAAGCAGGGAATAGAGATTGATCTCGAGATTTACAAGGAAGCAGCAGGATACCAGGGGGTAAAGACCAATACTTCGGCTTTGGCTGCGGAGATAAGGCCCAGGAATACGGGGAAGTAGGCGTCAGATGGAGGGACGAGTTCCAGCGAGTCCGGGAAAAGAAGGTTCTAGCCCGCATATCTCACAAAAAATGCCTGCTGCGAACGTGGATAGCACCACTGCGACGGCACGAACTGGCAAAACGCCAGATTGCAGTATGTCTATACGGCTGCTCCGGCGTTTTACCAATTTGCGCCCCAGCAGCAGCGCTCTCCACGCTCTCGCTAGGAAATTCTGTGAGATATGCGGGCTAGCGGGAAAAATTGGCCTGGAAAATGAGTTGCAGAACAGGCGGTGAATGGTGTGAGGGTTGTTGCCAAAAAAGGAGGTAACCAATGACGACGGAAATGAGGAACAGGAGAAAGTCGGGAGCGGCTCTTTTTACTGTGCTGTTTGTGATATTGATAGTAACCGCAATTGTCGGGACGGCGGTTTCCACCGGGATCAACAAGACATTTATGGCGAGGAAGCTTGCGGACCGCGCTAAAGCAACTGCGATTGCGGAAGCCGGAGCGGAGTGGGCCTACAGCGTATTGAGGACAAATTTTGCTGCTCGCTCAAATTCGGCGGCATTTCCGTCTGCTTCTTATGGCGGAGGAGAGTATGAACTATCAGTGAAGCCCGTTGATGACGAAATCGCTGTGGTTTTCAGCACAGGAACTGTAGGTCATGCAAGCGCCGAGGTGGTTATCGATGTAAGAAACTATGGAGGCGGAGGCAGTGATCCCTGGGATAATCCAAACGATATGGATGCTTTTGATTATGCTGTTGTCTGCGGAGGTTCTTTCCGGTTTGCCGGATGCGGAAACATATCCAGCACGAATGGCAGGGCAAAGATACATGCCAACGGAGATCTGACCGTCACCGGTGATGCCGGTGCGGATGTAGACCTTTCTTCGAGCACAAGCATTAAAACCGGTAAGGTGGAAATAGACGGAAGCCTGACTGCTCCGAGTTTAGACGTTCATAAGAAGGCCGACATATCAGATGGGCAATCGGAAGAGGCCGTTTCTCCTGTCGAGATCCCTCAGATTGATCTGACTCCATGGGCTACCTATGCCCAGGAAAACGGCACATATTTTGACCAGGCGAACTGGTCTCCGCCTACGCATCCTTATACTCCGCCGGGAGGCGTGGTTTATGTAACAGGTGACGTATCTATAACCCATGATTTCAACGGCACAATTATTGCAAATGGAAAGGTGAAGTTAAGCGGAACCGCAAATATAGACGCAGCGGGCACATTTGCTGCTGTAAGCCGTGACGGCGACGTGGACAACACTTCATCGGGCGTTATCAAGGGCACAATTTACTGTAAGACCGGGGGCTATAAGCAAACGGCGAACGGGCGGCACGAGGGCCAGCTTATTGTCAACGGAGACATCAGGAAGGGTGGCTGTTCTGATGTGATTGTATATGAAGGAGCCGTAATCAGTCCCCCCGGTGATGACAGCGGCACAGGCGCCGCTAATGAAGACATCATAGGTGTTTCTGCCTGGCAGAAGTGAGGCGTTGCGAGAGTTCTTTACAGACAGTAGTATGACTGGTATATTGATTGCATTTTCTGAAGTTAAGAGGGCGGATAGAAGCAGCAGTTAAATGGTACCGTCGGAGTGGCGAGGGAATACCTTTGCCATGTGTTGCTGTTCTGTATGTATGAACCCGTTGGGAGTTGTGCGTTTTAATGTCTCAGAACGAATTATCCCAAACAATGCGGATTGACCTGATCCCTGATGTTCCGGTGGAGCCGGTAAAGGGAAAGAAGAGGGTTATTCTTTCCGGGGCAGGGAAAAGTAAAAGCCGTTCCGACAGTGAAGGACCCGGGGAGAGCCGGTACAATGAACTTCTCCAGAGCATTTACGATGGCGCTGTTATTACAGACTCCACAGGCAGCATCGTGGACGCCAATGTGCGCGCCGTAGAGTTTCTTTTATATGAGAAAGAGGACCTGAATGAACTCAGCATTTTTGACATTATTTCTGGCGCCGATCAGTCGCTTGTGCAAACCCTTCTTGAAAACCTGGAGAACGAGCGTTTCACATTGATCCAGGCATACTGCATCCGCAAGGACGGCACCTTCTTTCCTGCTGAGATCGCAGTTAACAAGCTGGAGTTTGAAGACACTCAACTTTGCTTTTTTGTGAGGGACATAACCCTGCGACGGCAGGCGGAAGAAATGCTGCGCACAGAGCACAATGCAATCCAAAACGCAGGCAACGGGATTGCTGTGGCCGATCTGAAAGCGAAACTTGAGTATGTTAATCCAGCAGTATCGGGGATGTGGGGTTTTGGCAAACCTGAAGAGTTAAATGGTATGTCGGTAAAGAAGTTATTTGAGGATCAGTCTGTGGCTGAAAAGATGATCCATACGGTTACAGAGGAGAGTAAGACGTGGATGGGAGAAACTCTTGCGAGGAAGAACGGATCGGGTGAGACGTTTGATGTTCAGATATCGGCGACTCTGAACAGGAATTCTGACGGGGAATCGGTTGGGATAGTCTTTTCCTTTATAGATATCAGTGACAGGAAGCGGGCGGAAGGGGCACTCAGGCAGGCTGAGCGTCAGCGGGTGATGCTGGAGAGTCTCGGGGCGGCTTGTCATCATCTGGGACAACCGGCAACGGTTCTTCTGGCTAATCTTGGCATTATGGAAGGTATGCTCAAAGAAGACGACCATGCAACTAAAGAGCTGCTGAGTTCAAGTCTTGAAGCTGCGGAAGCTTTGAGCGAGATTCTGCACAAGCTTAACGGGGTTAATCAATACCGAACCACGCAATACCTCGAGGATGAAGATGGTGAGGAATCCAAGGAAAGCCGCATCCTGGAGATATAGGCTGCTAAATTGGCGGCCGTTATAGCTTTCAGACGTTTCCTGTTTCCATATTCACTTTGCGCTAACCCGCATATCTCACAAAATTCCTGCTGCGAGCGCGGAAAGAACCACTGCG
>CAYSRM010000003.1:0-62926 GCA_964433435.1 uncultured Victivallales bacterium | reverse complement strand
TCTTCCCTTCTTCCTTCATCATTGAACATTCCGTGTTCATCATTGGATATTCTCTCCTGCTCCCCTCACCCCCTTCTTGGCGAAGCCAACCCCATCGAATGATCGGGGCCACATCCCACACTCTTCCCCCCTCCCATGCTACCAGCGCGTTGACACAACGCGCTCCGGTATGTACATTTCAGCGTAAACCGAAGGATTTACTGATGGCTGAAAAAATATCGGTCTGCATAACAACAGGCAACGAGGAAAAAAATATCCGGCGATGCCTGGAAAGCGTAAAATGGGCCAACGAGATAGTCGTGGCCGACAGTTTCAGCGTCGATAACACAGTGAACATCTGCAAGGAGTACACCGACCTTGTATATCGACATCGCTGGCTCGGCTATATCGGCCAGAAAAACCTCATCAAAGACCTGGCATCAGGTCCCTGGATCCTTTTTATAGACGCCGACGAAGAAATCTCCGAAGAACTCCGCGATGAAATACTTAATGAATTTAACAGCGGCAGTTGCAACAAGGTGGCAGGATACTCCTTCCCCCGCATGGTCCATTATCTTGGGAGATGGATCACTCATGGAGACTGGTATCCGGATTTGAAGCTCAGGCTCTTCCGCAAAGAAAAAGGCACATGTGGCGGAAGAGAACCGCACGACAGGATCACGGTGGATGGACCGATCAAAAGACTGCATGGACACATGTACCATTATACTTACAAAAATATTGCGGAACAGGTCGCAACCCTGAACCGCTTTTCAACAATCACTGCAACCGGGTGGGCGGCAGACAGCAAGAAATTCCGGTTCATAGACATTCTGTTCCGGCCGATGTTTAAATTCTTCCGAAGCTATATTCTGAAACGAGGGTTTATGGACGGCTTCCCCGGTTTCGTCATAGCAGCCAACAGCGCGTTCGGGGTCTTCGCCAAATACTCAAAACTCTGGGAAGCTAACCGCTCAAATCAAGCCATGAAATCAGACCCTCACCAGATTCAACAGGCGGACGGGAAACAGAAATCAATATGATACGTGATAAAAAAGTGGCGGTTTTAATGCCTGCTTACAATGCGGAATCGACATTGAAACAAACCCACTCCGAAGTAATGGGCCAGGACATTGTCGACCATGTTATTGTAGTCGACGACGCGAGTTCAGACCGTACCGCCGAGATAGCAAGGAGTCTTCCCAAAACCACAGTAGTCGTCCACAAAAAAAACCTCGGCTACGGAGGCAACCAGAAGACATGCTATCACAACGCTCTGAAAACAGGCGCCGACATAGTTGTTATGGTACATGCGGATTACCAGTATACACCGAAACTCATTCCTGCTATGGCGCACATGATCGCCAACGGACTTTACCATTGCGTCCTTGGCTCACGCATTCTCGGAGGCCACGCGGTCAGGGATGGAATGCCTATATGGAAATACGTGTCCAACCGTTTTCTGACCCTGTTCGAAAACATCCTTTTGGGAGCAAAGCTCTCAGAGTACCACACCGGTTACCGCGCATTCTCGCGCGAGCTACTCGAAAAAATCCCGATGGAAAGAAATTCAGACGATTTTGTTTTCGACAATCAGATGCTGTCTCAGATCCTATGGATGGGCTACACCATCGCAGAAATAAGTTGCCCGACCAGTTATTTCCCCGAAGCGTCTTCCATCAATTTCTGTCGAAGCGTCAAATACGGTTTCGGCTGCTTGAGCACAGCAATACGATTCCGACTGACGAGGATGGGAATCCTACGGTCGCAATTATTTAAGAGCCTTCCCTGCAACTTATAAATCAAACAACAGAAAACAATATGATATCTGATCAAAATCACGACCCTGCCGATATTGAAACTGCTTCCGAAGACTACGCGCAAAGATTCTGCGGCTCCACTGGCCGATGGATGCTGCGGATACAGGAACACATCACTCTGTCAATGATACAGGATGTGAGCCCCTCAGGAATTCTCGATGTGGGCGGCGGGCACGGCCAGCTTGCTGTGCCACTGGCAAAACTGGGCTATCCGGTAATAGTAACCGGCAGCGCGCCCTCATGCGCAAACCGCATCGAGCCGCTTATCAAATCCGGCAACATATCCTTTGTGCTTAATAAACAAACACGTCTCCCCTTCGCCGACAAAGCCTTTGATGCTGTGATATGCTTCCGTCTGCTGCCACACTGTCCGGACTGGTCAGAACTGGTAAAAGAGCTTTGCCGGGTAAGCGCTGATTCGGTAATCGTTGATTATCCGACCACACAAAGCCTGAACAAGTTCGCAGGAGCGTTGTTCGGCGCAAAGAAGAAAATCGAAGGAAACACCCGCCCGTTCGCCCTTTTCAGACACCAGGAAATCGAGCATACTTTTAAGCAAGAAGGGTTCACACTCAACCACCGTATGGGCGAATTTTTCCTGCCAATGGCACTCCACCGCTCTCTCCGATGCGCCACCCTCTCCGCGGCAATGGAAAAAACATTTCAAATAATAGGATTGACGAAACTGTTCGGCTCCCCTGTAATCACCCATTTGAAACGGCAGGAAAGATAAATTTTCTGATTCGCATTATTCGCGGTTCAAAATCTGCACAAATACGGACAAAAAACGGCAACGCAACATGAACACTGAATATTGCAACATAGAACCCGGGACCCGCGTGCTTGTTACCGGGGCCACCGGCTTCACGGGCTCACTCCTGACTCATAAGCTTTCTGAAGCCGGACTGAAGATCAATGCCATCGCGCGGCAGTCCTCGAAGATCGAAGAATTGTCGGACATCGAAGTCAACTGGTTCCGTGGCGATGTGTTCGATCCGGACACTGTCGCCGCAGCCGCCAAAGGCTGCAAATATATTTTCCATGTAGCCGCAGCGTACCGCGAAGCGAAACTTTCCAACCGGGACTATTGGAACGTACACGTAAACAGTACGCAGTTACTGGCGGATCAAGCTCTTAAGAACCCCGGCTTCAAAAGGTTCGTCCATATATCAACAGTGGGAGTCCATAGCCATATTGAGAACCCGCCCGCCGACGAGGAATACCCCATAAAACCGGCCGATATCTATCAGAAAACAAAAGCTGAAGCTGAACTTTGGCTCCGCGATTTCGCAAAAGAAAAAAAACTGCCGTTTACCGTGCTCAGGCCCGCGGCAATTTACGGTCCCGGCGACCGCCGGCTACTCAAAGTGTTCAAGATGGCTAAGTGGAAATTCTTCCCACTGCTTGGCAAGGGCAAGTGTCTCTATCACCTTATTCATGTCGAAGACCTCACCAACATAATCGCGCTTGCGGCAAACCATCCTGTTGCTGAAGATGAGGTCTTTATCTGTGGCAACCCCGAAAGTATTCCTCTGGAAGAAATGGCGCACATCATAGCTAAAACAATAGGTAGAAAACTCCATGTTATCCGCCTGCCCGCCTGGCCCTTTTTCTGCGCAGGTTACGTTTGCGAGCTTCTTTGCAAGCCGCTTGGAATCGAACCGCCCATCTATCCCCGCCGTGTCGCGTTTTTCACCAAGGACCGCTCCTTCGACATTTCCAAGCTGCGCAACACACTGGGCTATGAACCCGTGTATTCCAACGAAAAAGGACTTGTGACAACAACAAAGTGGTACCTCAAAAACGGCTGGCTCTAGCCCGCATATCTCACAGAATTCCTGCTGCGAGCGCGGATAGCACTACTGCGACGGCACGAATTGACAAAACGCCAGATTGCAGTATGTCTATACGGCTGCTCCGGCGTTTCACCAATTTGCACCCCCGCAGCGGCACTCTCCACGCTCTTCCGCCGGATGGCGGACAGGCAGCTACGAAATTCTGTGAGATATGCGGGCTAACCCCGGCGCAACGACTGCAACACTTCTTCCTTTCCCATTAGCGTTCATTCGCGGTTCACTTCTTCTTTTCCTCAAACCTTTGCAGAAATTTCGCGTCCTTCAGCGCCGTTCGTAGTTTATCTCTTCCACGTCGCCGCCCTGCGGCAAGTGGCCACTTAGCGATATCATCGCTGACGTGGCTCTTTCCCCTTCATCATTGGATATTCCGTGTTCATCATTGGATATTCTCTTCCTTCTTCTCCCCACAATACAGCAGGTTGTCCCCCAACCTGCTGCCCTTTCGCATCCTTCAGCGCCTTTCGTAGTTTATTTTCTCTCCCCTCCCCACATCCCACATCCCAATACTGCTATTTCCTCGACATCTCAGGCATAATCATCAATATATTGACACTATGAGCGAGATATCCCGAGAAGACAGCGTCATGATCCAGAATGAGATCACTAATGAAAGCCATTCCAGATTCGACAGATACTGCGAGTTGGTTATCGGGAAGAAAGGCTTCTGCAGCTTTGTCAAATATGAGCTTATAGTCCTGTTCTGTTCCAGACTGCCCGGCGCTCTTGGCCTGTGGATGCGTTCCAAACTGTATCCTTCTTTACTCGGGCGCTGCGGGAAGAATGTGATTTTCGGTTCAAACGTTGTCCTGAGGCACCCGCACAAGATCTGCATAGGAGACGATGCAGTTATCGACGACAACTGCCTTATCGATGCAAAAGGACGCAAAAATAAAGGAATAGAGATGGGCTCCGGATGCTTCCTGGGAAGGAATTCGATTCTAAGCTGCAAAGAAGGCGACATCATTCTCGAAGATGGAGTAAACATCGGCTTCAATGCCGAGGTCTTTTCGGGCAGCAAAGTGACAATTGGCGCGGACACGCTCCTTTCGGCATACTGCTACGTAATAGGCGGAGGGCACGCGAGTTCAGACAGTACAACCCCGATCGCAAAACAGAACGTGACATCCAGTGGAATCATCATAGGCAAAGACTGCTGGATGGGAGCGGGAGCAAAGATTTTGGACGGCGTTGAAATAGAAGATCACTCACTAGTCGGCGCAGGAGCCGTGGTAACAAAAAATCTGCACGCCGGGAGCGTGGCTGCCGGTGTGCCGGCGAAAATAATCAGAACACGGAAAAATACACCCCAAAAATCCTGATTCTATCAGTGCTGTCCCATGAATGTAGATAACCGCATAACAATTTTGCACCTGTGCGAACACTTCGGAGGCAAATCCGCCTCTCTTCACGGCGTAGCCAGAACATTCCAATGGTGGCTACCCCTATTCGATGCCTCCGAATTCAGAATTGTCCTATGCAGCAGAAAAGGACACGACAAAGCTGCCGAACAGATGGAGGCACAAGGTTCCCGTCCGCTCTACCTGGCACATGGAAAATTTGATCCTCGCAATCTATCAAGTCTCCTGGCTATCGTGAAACGGGAAAACGTCCGGATAATTCATGCGCACGGCTTCGGCGCCTCAATGTGGGCCAGAGTAGCAGGTCATATTAAAAACATTCCCGTAATTGTACACGGCCGGGCCAACTACAGAAAAACGCCGTTGCCGATGAGACCTGTGGAATATATTCTCGGTCCGCGCACCCGTTATGCCCTTGCTGTCTCAAAATCCACGGCGGATTTCATGATCAAACAGCGCCATATTCCCGAAGAAACAGTGAAAGTAGTGTATAACGGACTGCCCCTTGAGAAAATCAGCATTATCTCAACCGGCAAGCGTCGGGAAATACGGGAAAAACACGGCATCACCGACTCTCAGACGGTTATAGGCATCGTTGGACGCATTGTAAGCCATAAAGGACATATCGACCTTTTTACTGCAGTCAAAAATATCCTTGATAAACAGCCGTCCCTGCAGATATGGGTCGCGGGCGACGGAGATTACCTGCCCCGCCTCAAGCAATGGCTTTCAACCAATGAAATGAGCGAAAAAGTGACTTTTCTTGGTTTTGTAAATAACGCAATTGAAATCATTCAGTGCTTTGACATCCAGGTTTTTCCCAGCCATATGGAAGGAACCCCCAACACCCTTTTCGAAGCTCTTGCCGTCGGAAACCGTATCGTGGCATCAGACACTGACGGCCAGGCAGAAGTGCTTGAGAACGGACGCGATGCGCTTGTTTATAAAGCAGGCGATACAAAAGCTTTGGCCGACTGTCTGCGGAAAGTAATAAACAACCGGCAACTTGGAGAAAAGCTCAGCCACTATGCCGAGATCAGATCTCGCTCATTCGACGGCAAAAAAACAGTAAAGGAAATGGAAACCCTTTACAGAAGAATATGTTCCGAAAACACTCCGCCGTGCTGAACATGAAAACGCCGATATCCAGACGCTTTATCAATAACTACTTGCATCTCTTGCTGCATTTACAACCTGCTTGGCTTTTTTCATGAATAGATCAGGTTAGAATGCCGGACAGAGGGTCACTTAAGCTTACCCGTAAACCCGCGTAACACGGATATCCATTCGCTCCTGTCCGAGGCGCTGAACATGTAAAGCCATCCCCATACCATGAAAACCGCAAAACCGCCCGCGCCCGCTACAAGTCTTCCCGCAAGTCCGGGAGGCAGAACACAAAGAGCAATAACAGCGCCTGAAACAAGCAGGCAGAACACTGCCTTTTCCGCCGTCCTTTTCCCATCCTCCACAAACGGCATCACCGCTCCAAGCATGAGGATCAAATCGACCGCCGATCTAAACGTCCAGGCAATTGCGGCTCCGGTAACTCCAAAATAGCGTATCAGAAGAGTGCCGCCCAGCAGATAACCGATAAGCTCAGCAACATGCAGGATTGCAGGAATCCTCGGTTTTCCGGCGGCCTGAAGAAGAAACCACGGGACCCGCGCCACACTGTGTATCAGTACGCCCGCACAAAGCCACCGTATTACAGGCGTGCTGGCATTCCCATAATCCGAACCGAGCCATAAGTCAAGCGCCTCCGGAGCAATGACGCATATTCCGAGCACTATCGGAAACATGCCGAATATCAGATATTTCATTCCGCGCTCCAGATGCATGGTCGTCTCGTTTCTGGACCGCGAAAAACTTCCTACCATCGCCGGAAAAAGCACGGAAATCCATGCCCTGGGAAAAATAAAAAGACGCACAACAACTTCTTCAGGCACAAGGTAATAAACACCAATCTCTACAGACTTTATAAATCCAATCAGCCACCTGTTAAGATGAGTCAGGAAAGATACTGCAAGATTGGAAACAACCATCCAGCTTCCGAAGGTCATCAGAGGTCGCACAATCCGGCTATTCCATTTAAACTTCTTCCGCAAAGATGGCAAAGCCGCCAGGCAGCCTGCAAAATAGGAAGCGGTGCCGATGATCCGTCCTGCAACCAGCGCGGCAACAATAACAACAAGATTGTGTGTAAACGGCAGGACAATTACCGGCGCAATAAAAGTGAAACATCCTGCAGGAAGCCGGACAATATTAATCCACTTGAACCATCCGCAGGCCTCAAGAACACCTACCAATCCAACGTTCATTACTATTACCGGCAGGCCGGCGGCAACAAGATAAAAAGCAAATCTTATCTCCGGACGTAAAGCGTCCTGAACTTTCAGCCAGGAACCCGCCAGATGCGGCGAAAGAATCAGAATAATTGCGCCGCCGACGCTGCCAAGCAGAAACATCAACGCCACCGCCGTCCAGAAGATTCCGGGTATTTCCCGGGATTTTCCAAGCGCGATTTTTTCAGCAATGAATTTTGTCAGCGCGCGCCCCAGCCCCATATCAAAAATGCTGAACCAGCCTATAAGCATCCACACCAGACCAAGCGCTCCGAACCTGGCGTTGTCAAGAGGCTGAATTCTGACCGGGCCAACAGCCAGTCCTCTGGTCAGAATGGGAAAAACAACAACCCCGACAAGAATCGGGAGGCCCATGCCAAACAGATTCCAGAGCGTGTTGCCGGCCATTACCCGGATGGAGGGCGCATTGGCGGTATCGGATTTTTCTTCAACCATCCCCTGTCCTTCCTTTGCCGTGCGGCAGCCTGAAAATATACTTGTGCTTGAGGCGCATGATCCTGAACGGGTTGCTTCTGCCTGCCATGTATCGCTTCCCGAACAATCGGTCGGATACCGCGCTTCGATACCCGCTTTCTCCGGCAAGTTTTTCAGTCTCGTCTCCGCATATGCCCCACGGCAGACAGACCTGGTCCACTTCATCTTTCTGAAGTCTCTCCCGCAGAATCTGCCTCGATTTGACCAGTTCCCTTCTCAGGGCCTCGGTTCTTTCGTCGTCCGTCTCGAAACGGCCCGCCGATTCCTTTTCAATCTCCCGCAACTCTTCTTCCCAGCGATTTTTCCTGAAAAAGTCGGCGCCCCCATGTGTACAGACGTATTCAATGCACCTGCGACGGCAATCCTCATCGTCCAGAAACCTGCGGGCACCGGACATCCGGGAACGCGTTGAATACAACGGCGCGCCAGCCATGTCGCCGGTCAATGTAACAACCGACTTATCTTCAAAACGGATTACCGGCCGCGACAACGGAGTCGAGTTCCAGTCCGGTGTTACAAACCCGGAAACAACGTCATCGCAGAAAATCATTGCATGGCTGTGGGTGTGAGACTGAATGTCAATAACACCCGATTTATGCATGGCCCTCAATTCCGGCCAGGTAGCTAATTGCGACCCGCCGCTATCGCCCGGCTTCCTTACCGCGCGGGCGTCTTCAACGCGCCCGGTTATAATATAGGCCACGGCCTTCATCCCGTATTTTCTGAGAAGCGGAAATGCCGCCGTCCAGAGACTTTTCCACCCGTCATCAAAAGTAAGAACCACCTTCCGATCCCCCGGATAAACGCCACCTGCCGAAAAATCCAGCATGGCGCGGGAATCAAGTGTCTCATAGCCGTTTTCAGCCAGATATCTAAGGTGTCGCTCAAGATATTCCCTGTTCACATCATGAAAATGAAAAACAGGCAGAATCCGGCCGGATTTGAGGCCATAAATAAATTTGGGGTAACAGCCCCGAGCAATATCTAGAAAGCCCCGCAGGAACCTGCTTTTCTTCTCCTGGAAAGGAACCCTTGCTTTCATATCACAGACCCGAAATACGCCATATGCTTCTCAGCCACCCGCCGTATACTGTTATGGTTTACGACTCTTTCCCTGCCCGCTTCTCCCCACTTGCGCACCAACTCCGGATCATTCAGAACTTTTCTAATCGCACACAACCATTGATCTTCGTCGTCAACATCAAGAAGCATTCCGTTAACACCATCCTTTACGGTATCCGATATTCCGCCGATATCCGAAGCCAGACAAGGCAGCCCGCAGGCCAGAGCCTCGATCAGAGCGTTCGATAATGACTCGTTCTGTGACGGAAAAACAAATACATCCGCGCACTGAAGATATTCGTTCACATTCCGAACATAACCCGTGAAAGTCACATGAGCGGATAACCCGTGCCGCGCAACATAATCGCGCAGTTCGCGTTCACAGGAAAGAAAACTTCCCTCCCCTGAACCGATCAGCGCTAAGTGCACCTCACTATTCGAATCAACCACCCGGCGCCAGACCGGCAACAGAAATTCAAGACCCTTTCCCTTGTTCAACTTCCCCGAATACGCAAATATCTTCCCGCCGGGCAACCCGAGTTTCTGTCTAAGCTCTTTTTTTTCGTCCGGACCTACAGGACTGTATTTTCCGGTATCAGTGCCGTTGTTTATCAAACGTATTTTGCTTTCCGGCACACCGCATTCCCGGTATTCCTTAACAATTGCATTCGAAATGCCCAGAAACCCGTCTGCTCTACGAAACAACCTGTTTCTCAGACGGACACAAAACCTGAAAAGCCCCGTAAGAACAGGCTTTTTTGCCAGGTGCGGACTGTCCCATATAAAACCTCCCGAAAGTTCCCCGCAGCTTGCAGAACGTAAAACACATTTTTTGCCCGTTAACATAGAAACAATCACAGCGGGAATACCAAGTAACCTGAGTCCGCTTACAAAAATAATGTCATACCGTCTTCGCAAAACAAGAAGTTTAAGGAAAACACCCGGCAACATGAGATACTTGCCAATTCTTCCAAAACCGGAAGGACCGATACGGTATGTGTCAACACCCTCAATAGTCTCAAACCGGGCAAGATCTTTGTCCTGCCTGCGGGTAATCACAAATACATCCGCGCCCAGGGCCTTGATCTGCTTCGACAAAAGCAGCGCATGAGTCTCGCCACCGCCAACAACCGGATAGAACCGGCTGATTAAAAATAGAATACGAGGTTGACTGTTATCCGACATAAGCTTACCCCACATTACTCATTGCAATAGACAGGCGCAATCATTACCTTATCGGCCATGATAAAAGCTTCCAGACTGCCGGCAAGAACTCTGCTGTTCACGGTTATTCTGTGGATGGCTATATCCTGGCCCCTGCCCCTGAATACCTTTTCGGGCATCCCCGCCTCTTCATACCATCATGGCGAAACAAATAATGTCCGCAAAATGATCCCCGGCGACCATTTGCAGTTTCTCTACCAGATGTGGCTTGCCAGGGACACTTTTTTCGGGCCTACGCCGTTTTTCTCTAATCTCTACGAATTCAACTTCGGCAATGACGAAGAACGTTATACGCCCGGAAAGCAATACTATATTCCATTTTCTCTTGTCTACTCTTTTTGCGCCCTGGGAGGAAAAGCTTTCGGTTGGAACGGGACGGGTATTGTTTCGCTCTGGCTGACATTCATCTTTACCCTTCTCCTTGCCCGGCGCTATACACAACGGCCGTGGCTGCCATGGCTTGCGGCAACCGTAAGCGTAATTTTCCCTTACAGATGGCACGCGCTTCTCGGAGGAAGCCCGACCGGCCTGGCAATGATGTGGACACCGGCGGTGTTCTTCGGCCTGGACGTGATGGTCAGAGACAAAAAGGCCTGGGGCGGCGCCCTGGCGGGATTATCCATTTATTTTTCCGGCTGGTCCGATCAGCATGTGATGTTCTTTACAGCTCTTGCCGCGCCGTTCTGGTGTTTAGTCAGCTACGTCTACGGCTCCAAAAAAATTTTTCCGTCAAAGGACGATCTTAGAAGACTCGCTCTTGCCGCAATACCGCTGATCTTGTTTGCCGGACTTGTTCTTCTTCAGGTAAAAGGAACAAAGACAAGCCTGGAGGACACCGAGCTTTCCAGCCAGGCAAGAAGGCTGAGCGAAGTTGCTCTCTTCTCCCCGCATATCGAAGGAATATGGGACTCCGATTGCAGAGGTAAAGACAGCCAGATTTATCTCGGATGGTTCATGATCCTGTTTCTTATCCTCCCCTTCTGCGCGGTAATGGTGAAAGCTCTACGTAAAAGTTTGAAACCGGGCCGGGTTGCAACCGTTTCAATCCTCCTTTTTCTTGGCATTTCGGGTATTGTCGTCCTGTCCACAGGCGTCAATAATCCGGCAGGCGGGGAGCTGACATGGCTGAGGCTGTGCCGCGTTCTGCCCCCCTATGGCATGATGCGCCAGCCGGCAAAAATCTTCATCCTGCTGCCCACGATGATTTCCGTTTTTATTGCCGTAACATTTCCCTTCCTGCCCGGATTCGGCCGGACTGCAAAAAAAACAGAAGTTATTGTCTGCTTTGTAATCGGCGCTGTTTTGCTGTTCGATTACGGACAAAGGGTTTATCCCTCTGTCTGCAGGCTGGATAATAGTCAGGGCGCATATCGGGCGGTAGCTGAAAAAGCCCGCTCTGCAGGCAGGGCTCCGCGCGCAATGGGAATCCCGTTATGGCCCGGCGATTCTCACTGGTCGTCGCTTAACCAGTACTATTCCTCCCTCTATCGCATAAGAATGGTCAACGGGTACAGACCCACACCGAAAAATTCATACATCAGAAATGTATATGACCGCTTCGAAAGTTTTAACCAGGGTTCATTCTCGGACGACCAGCTTGACGAATTGTTGTCAAAAGATATTAACTGCCTTCTTCTCCATGAAAACGCATTTCCGGAAAAAGTAAGCCCTTTCCCTGTCGCCTATACCCTGCACCATATGCTGAGACACCCACGGCTTTCGTTTCTGGCGCGCGACGGCGCAGTGTGGGCCTTTGAAATTAAACCTGAAGCCGTGCCCATGGAAGAGCCCCCTGACTGGAACACCTTCTTTCCCTCGCGTCTCTGGCAGGGAGAAAATAGCAAGTCAACAAATTCCACTGTCATCCGGTCGCCACACACCAGCGCAAACGCCTATATTCATCTGCGCGGACCAGACTCATCAGTGAACACCCATACCTATCCAATAACATATGAACAAGGACTTAAATACCTTGTCCGCCTGAAAGGACAAGGACCCGCCGCAATCCAGATCGTCAGCGGGTCAAACGTGCTGAAATATGTGTCCGTTGATACTGATCCGGAAACATGGAAGTGGACTTCGATATCCATCCCGCCTTTTGACGGCTACAAAAAAACATGCCTTCAAATCCGGCCGGAGAACGGGGCCGTTAATATGGATCTGGCTATTCTGGCGTTTGGAGAATGGGACTGTGCGCGTTTTGACAGCATTGAGCTGCCCGCCCCCCTCTTCTACCACTCGGGATATACGGACATTGAAACCGGCCATGTTGTGCTGCGTCCCGAGTACGAAGCGGCCGACGCCATCTTCTACGGCCCGAAACTGCCGGTTCCACCGGGTAAATACCTGGTTGAACTGAATTTCAAAACCGATGCTCCGGACGGGACAATACTGGGGGAATTGCAGTCAAGATACCCGTATGGCCGCATCGAGCCCATCCAGATTACCGCAGGAGAGAAAGCAAGAACCTTTTACGATCAACCGAATAACCTGCGGATGGCTCTTAACTTCGTATATTCGCGCAAAGCAGATATCAGCATAAAATCACTGAGAATAACCAGAACAGGCGATATAAAGTAACTATCCGGTCAGAACAGAGACAAACCAGGCAAATTCACCCGAGAAGATGTCAAATTGAAAACGCAAGATAAAAAAAGAAAGCCTGTAAACCGTGCGAGTGCAAACGTGCGCATCTCAATTCTGTTTTTTCTGATAACTCTCATCGGATCTTACTACTTCGCAGAACTCCGCCTGGGACCGCACAGGCTGACAACAGAGTACTCGAAGGTTCGCTATGAGTCGCTAATGTCAGGCGAGGCCCCGGCTCCGTTTCGCTACCGGATACTGATCCCCCACCTCGTTCACCATGTCTCTACCAGATGGACGGTGCCACCGGAAAAGCTTTTCTTCCTGATTGAGTTTTCCGCCACTGCTTTGCTCGTGTTAGCGTTCAAGATATATCTTAATCTGTACTTTCAACGAAGAACCGCTATGGCGCTGGCCTTGACACTTCTCTACGTGTTGCCGTTTAACTACCTGTTCCCGAGAAATATGACGTTCATATATCCCTATGACATCCCCGGAGTGCTATTCATGACCCTCGGCATTTACCTCATCTACAGAAAAAAATGGCTGGTATTCTATCCTTTCTTTGTACTTGCCACCATGAACAGGGAAACCACCTGCTTCCTAAGCATGATCTATCTGCTGACATACTGGAAAATCGATTCACATATGCACAAGGCAGGACACCTGATAGCACAGTTTCTCCTCTGGTCCAGCGTCAAATACGGGGTCACTCTGCTCCTTCCCCCAAGCCACCATACCAGGCTCTTCGAACTTGGACACATCGAAGAAAACCTTGAACGCTTTCTGTTCAACTTTTCGGATTATCCGCTGTTCCTGAGTACTTACGGGTTCCTGTGGCTGTTTGCCATTGCCGGTTACTGTTACATCGAAAACAGTTTTGCCAGACGTGCGTTGCTTGTTATGGTCCCTTTCCTGCTGGGAATGTTTATCGTGGGCAACCTGTACGAAACACGAATCTACGGCGATATGATACCGGTTGTCCTCCCGGCCGCTTTCCTTGCCATAAGAGGCATGACAAAACAGCCGAAACCGCCGCCCTTTCCAGGCTCATCACGATGACATTCCGCAATCTCTCTCTGAAATCGACAACCGAACACCGAAAACGCCCGGCAAAGACTATTCTCCCTCCAACGCCTCAATTTCGGTTATGGTCCAGGCAAACTGAGGATTGATTTCTACGGGCGCCAGACGCACCGATGACACCGGGGCTGCGTCGAACTTGATGGTTCGCCTGTTCATGCCATAAACGGGATGACCGTTTCTGAAGACGAACTTGTCCAGTTTTGCGGACAGACGATGGTGAGTCGTTACCCAGCGGCCGTCTTGTTTAACGGCAACCTCCATCACCGGCAGCATATCATGATGATAGATGTGGTAATACAAACCAAGCCTGCTCAAAGACACAGGGCGTGAAAAATCCAGGCGCAGCCACATGTCCTTTTCCTGCAGGTGTCCCTCCGTAAGCCAGCGGCTGGTCACGTCGCCGTCAAGCAGGTTTCCGGTATCTTCACGATTATGACTTGACGTGATACCGATCAGACCGGCAGGCAGACGCCTGAGTTGATCCTCATGCTGACGTTGAAAGTCATAATACACCCGGAAATGACCCGCAGTGTAAACCTGCGCAGTCACGTCCATGGTCCTCATATGGCGTTCAAATATGGAAGGCTTTAGAAAACGAATTCTTTCGGTCAAAACGTAGGCCACATTGGTGGCCGCGTCAACCCGATCCTTGTAGGGAACCGGCCAGCCGGGGAACCTCTCGTTGTACGGCTGACTGCAGATGATGTTTTCATCCGTATAAAAGTCGATCCGGTAGGCTGCCCAGTGAGAAGCCACACAGTGGCCAATGCCTTTCCGCTTCATGAAGTTTATCGCCGGGGACAAGTCGGGCGCAGAGACTATTTGAGAGGCAAAACCCTCCTCTTTCCATGACTGAGCAACCAGAATACTGCCCCACACGTTGTAGATACCCAGCATAATAACAAGCGCCCCCAGCGCCGGTTTGATATACCGGTGCACAGAGCGATAAACTGCCGTTACAGCAAAAGGGAAAACAACAACAGCCGGAACGAGGTAACGGTAGGATGAAGAATCCGCCCTTTTGCTAAGCGTAAACAGCACTATTGCAAGCAATGTGGTCCCGAAAGCCATCTCCGAATCACCCATGTACGGCCACTTGTTCCGCAGCAGGTTCCTGCCAATGCGAAAACCG
Organism: uncultured Victivallales bacterium; assembly: GCA_964433435.1. Classification (GTDB taxonomy): domain Bacteria; phylum Verrucomicrobiota; class Kiritimatiellia; order UBA8416; family CAYSRM01; genus CAYSRM01. The sequence goes on along the minus strand of CAYSRM010000003.1, from coordinate 47,986 downwards.
CAGATCGCAAACAGAACAAGAAGAAACGCCAGAAACAGATACGGGAAGAAAGGTGTCATGGCGCTTCCGATCTGCAGCTTTTCCCTGCTGTCCGGGAAAACGCAGGGGGTGAAGCCAAATGTAACCGGCAATGTGAATTTCAGGGCCGGCGACCAGAAGAGGCCAAGCGCATCAATCCAGTCTCTTGTCGACGATACCGACTGGTGGGCGCCCGGATGCGCCCACATCCCGGCAAGGTATGGAAAAAGGCCGACAACTCCGCCGCAAAACAGGCCCGGGATAACCGTAAGCCATCGCCGGACATGCGTCCGGAATACACAGACCAGCAGTACGGGCACAACCAGTGAAACCGCAAGCATTGCGTTGCTGAAAGCCAGCAAACCGAAAGATCCTGCCGCAAAAGCGGTCCAGAACCGCTTCCATGGTTTCTGCCCCTCATTCAACTTCAGCGCAAACCACATCGATACTAATGCAAGAAGAAAAGCGGAATTATTATGCGGTTGTGAATATGCTGTCTGATTCATAAGGAGATATACCGACGGGAAAAAGACCAGCACTATACCAGGCCAGACCGTCTTCCATTTCCCCATCTTTCTGAGAATACCCAGAGAAATTAATACAAATGCAATTCCTTCTAGAAGTACAAGCGCCCGCATCCCAAAGGCTGTTCGCGGAAGCCACAGAAAAGGGACCATCCAGTAGGCTTCCAATGGAAACATATATGGCTGCGCCCATAGAAGAAGAGGAAAATGGCCTCGCATTGCCTCTTTCGCCTGAAGGACCGTGATGGCTTCGTCTGTTGTCACCGGGACATACGCCCCGCCCATACAGTACATGAAAATACGCATAACAAGAGCCGCGCCGACAAGTAGATAGATGAGGATAAATGCCGCAGAAATTCTTTTCATGCCGGAAACATAAACAATGCTTGTGCTCAGTTAAAGCTCGAATACCAGCAAATCTTCTGCTCTCCCGGATGCCGGCAGCCGCTTTCACGTGGCGTTAAGAGCTTAAAGATTTGCTTGTGCTCGACCCTCAAATCTAATATAAGCTGCTGATTGTCTTTTTTTGGAGGTTTACACCAATGACATTGCGTCTACTGACTATCTTTATGTTGCTATGCTTTCTGGTTTGCGGATGCGAAGACGGGGACAGCGGAGGACATGATTTCGGAGATAATGATCCCAACCTTTATGTAGCTTTGGGAGATAGTCTTACGGAAGGACCTGGGTTGTCTGATCCCTATCCGGAAAAACTTTCACGGATGCTTGGCAGTACCGTGATAAACGAAGGCAAAGGCGGGGAACTCAGCACAGGAGGCAAAGACCGTGTACATGACGTACTTGCAAAGTACAAGCCCGGATACCTGCTCGTGCTCTATGGAGCAAACGATGTCATATTCGGACTCGGGACAAACTATACCAAAGAAAAGCTTCGTGCTATCATTCAGGCAGCCAAAGAAAATAGGACGAAAGTGGTGCTGGCCACGCTTCCCCCTGTTACAGGGCCTCATACTTACATGGAGTCGAGGATTGCAGCTTTGAATCCGGAAATAAGAAGACTTGCCGCCGAGGAAGGGACAAAGCTGGCCGACATGGAAGAAGCTTTCGGAGACGACACCTCTTATCTCAGTGCTGACGGTCTTCACATGAACGACTCGGGAGCCCGGTTGATGGCCGAGACGTTCTTCAATGCTCTGGAGTAATTATGCGCCCGGATCACTTGGTTCAACAACTCACAGTATGCGTACTGGCGCTGCTGCTTGCCACAGGTGCCAGACACGGCGAACCTCTTGTTAATCGGAAGTCATCCGCCCTTCTGGTTTCCGCCACAGAAAAGGGGCTGAAGCAGAAAGAGACTGCGGCAAAGGACAATATAACTCAGTTCAAAGAATTCCTCGAGGACAGGACCGAGGTGGGAACACGCCTGACAACATATCGACTGGTTAAAGAGAAGGACGAATCCTTTCTTGGCTCCGTCGATTACCTTGATGCGCAGCAAAGCTATTTACCAAACAAGTTCTTTGTAAACTGGCTGATTTCCCCGGAATGGGCAGTCGAATTGACATGGGACCGGATCGAGGCAAGAACCGTTACAACCGATGACGGACACACAGACGGCGACATAATCGCTCGCGGCCCGATAGCAACTGTGGTCTACAGACACAGGATAGAGGTTGGCTCTAGTCCGGATAAGACCGGGCTGACTCCATCCGCCGGCATCGGCCTGGCCTACATGAATACGGAATTCGACCATGACGAGGCATGGCACCACGGGTTCAGCAGGGATATTCCTGCAGGTTCAGGAATGACTTACGAGAAATGGGTGGCTGCCGGACGACCTGACTGGCCGAATAACGGCTATCAGCGAAACATGAGTTTTGATAACGCCTGGGCCTTCGTTCTAACAGGCGGAATTTCCATGGAACTTGACAGCAACTTCGCGCTTGATCTCTATATCAGATATATGCGACTGGAAGTCGAAGACACGTTTACATTGTCAAGATACGGCGATGTTTTCCGCACAACTCGACGGGATATTCCATTGAGCAATTACGCAACCGGGCTTGGTCTGAGATATTCATTCTAAAATGGATCATGAGCCAACAAAAATGAGCGAAAGGATGCGGAACAGAATATTCCTTTCTATTTTCCTGCTGATTCTGCTGGCGGGTTTCTATGTTCGTTCTGCCGGCCTCTTCCGGGGACTTGAAAACGGGTATGTCTTCCACCCCGACGCCCCGAAACAGGTCAATGCTATAAACCACTACATAAAGGGCGAATACGTCTGGTACGTCGACTCCTGGTTCTACGACGGGTACCCCCTCTTTCTGAACCATATTGACGAGTGGGCTATCAGAACGTTGCATCCCTTAGTCCAGGTACTCCACGATTTATTTCTGCCCGATACTCCATTACTACAAAACTGGCACGAAGGATCGCTTTACTACCTGGCAAGAAGCCTGCGGGTCTTCTATGGAATGATGGCGCTCCTTCTTCTTTATCCCGTAGCCCGCAGAACAGGACTTGGCCATGAAAACTCTCTTTTTGCTCTCTTGCTCGTAGCGCTGGCTCCTGTTTCAGCCGCGGTTACTCATTCAGCAACCGGCGACGTCGGGGTCGACCTCTTTGCCGTCTCGGTTCTCGCAATTCTTGCGTTGCATCAAAAACAACGATCTTTATGGCTTTTCTTTGCTGCCGGCGTTCTATCGGCGTTTGCATTTGCCGCAAAATATCACGGAGCCATGGCCTGTATCCCTGTTGCTGTCTACGGCATCGCGATGACCGCACAAGGGGAAATGAAAATAAGATCCCTGTTCAAAGCCGGAGTTCTCTCATTTGCAGGATTCCTGGCGGGTACGGCGCTTGCTATTCCACAGCTTCTCTGGGCAACTGAAAGAACCTGGAGCGATATGACCACAAACTTCAGACGGATCAGCGCCTATAAAATACCAGACCAGATTGCAGATCAGCCGTTATGGATCAAGGCGCAATACAGCTTCATGAATAACGTTCCGATGCTGGCAGGAAATACGGGCATACTCTTTTCGCTACTCACCGTTGCGGGGGCTCTTTTCGTGATTATCCGGGCATACCGGAAAAAGCCAGGCAAAAATCCGCGCTCGAAGCCGCAACTTGCCCTCATAACAGCTATCGTTGCATTTTTCATTTTGAGCGTCGTTCTATCCCTGGTTTTCAAGGTAGCGGTACAGCCGTTTCATTTCTCATTCCTTGTGCCTTTGATGGCAGTCCTCACAGTTTCCCTGCTGGCCCAACTCTGGGACTGCGGTTCGATAACTGCCCGAGTCGCCACAGCGTTTATAGCTCTTGCCCTGGTTTTTGAATCTACTTCGGCAATCACTTCCGAAACTTTTTTCTGGAAAAGGGATGATACTAAACCGATAGCTGACAACTTTTTTTCGGAAACTTTCAAACATAACGCATATTCTGAAGATCTTGAAACCACCAGAAAAGGGTTTAAGAAGGAAACAATAAGAAATTTCACTGTAGAATATGAAAATCCCGCCGTATTCAGAAACCCTGAGCGTCTGGTGCGTATCAAATCAGGACGATTCTGGAATGAACTTTCTGTTCCCCCCGCCCCATGCGTTTCCTTCCAGGATTCCAGCCACTGGATAAGCGCATCAGGACCGGCTTTTCCCCGTAACGACCGCATGATTGCCGTCGACAACTCGCACAACTACAGTCGTCATGTAATTTTCAGATCCAGGCCCGCGGAACTTGTCATCGGCATTCGGTCCACGGACATTCCCCTTCTCTGTAATATTAATGGTGGCGGTATACGCAAAACGGCTGAGCTTGAACCCGATTCCGCCGCCGTGCTTCGTTTCCCATGGCCGAAATACAGAAAACAAACCGACCGCGGAAACGGCAACGCAGTCTATCTTGTTCCTTTTTCCATATCAGTAAAAGCAGGCAGGGCATCCGTGCGCGTACTGCCGTCCAGGTCAGAAATACAACACTTCCGGATATTCAGCGGCGATCCGAAAAGAGGCGACAGACTGGACTATGCAGATTGGGTCCGGCATGATCTGCCCGCGCATATTGCGCAAACCCGTTTTCTTGACTCGGAGCTTAAGACCTTACCAACATTCTCGCCGGAGGAGACTTACCGGTTGTTCCCGGATGACGCATTTCTGCCATGCGGCCGCTACCGCCTTGTTGTAAATTGTATCCCGGTCCGCGAAACCACTCGCGTCAATGTCGAACTTTTTGACAAACGCGGCCTTTCACGACTTATAGCGGAGGAAAAGGATATAGTCCTGGCCCCGGGAAAAGAATCTTTCGAATACGTGTTTACAAAACCTTTCGCTCCGCACCTGTGCAATCTTCGTGTCCGCTGCCTGTCCGGGCAAATAATGATCAAATCATGGGAGATTCGCCCGCAGGCAGAAAGAATGGCCGCTGAACTGAGGACATTTGCCGAATCAGACGTTCGTCCCGCGTGGCTTCACCGATACCCGACACAAACCTCCGGATTCGATAAAAAAGGCTGCGAACCCCACCGGTTCGAAAACGGTATAACCGTGCTCAAAGTCCATGCGCCCCGGGAAGCGGGCTCCAACGGCGCGTTCAGAGTCGCTGTGCTGGCTGAAGTCAACCGGCCGGGAAAGGTGAACTGGAAAGAAGACCTTCTGGTCTTCAGACTCAAGTCCATAAAAACGAGGAAGAGCCATTCCATTAATATTCCGGTATGGAAACTGAGCTACTCCCCGGAAATGAAGATTTTGATCCCGAAGGAAATGCCGGAAGACATCAAACCCGGCCGTTACACGATACTTATGGGAATGGTCAATGCCCGTACAAGATTGAAATACAGACTCCCGCGTCCCTCTTTTTTCAAAAAAGGAAAATCATGGATAGAAGTCGGTGAGATTGAGATCACAGGAAAAGATTTGTGACAACTTGACAAGCAGATTTCGACCTGCTATTATTACAACAAATAGAGGCACAGCATGAAAATGAAAACAATGGCAGTAGGTGAATTGAAGGCTCATTTCTCAGAGGTTCTTGAAGAAGTTAAACAGGGACATCCGATTACCGTGGGATACGGCAAAAAGAAGGAAAAAATTGCTGTCATAGTGCCGTATTCTCAGTACCAACAGGCTCCCAGAAAGCTCGGAGTCATGGAAGGACGAGCCGAATACACAATACATGATGGCTTTAAGATATCTGACGAGGAGTTCATCAGCTCGTGACTTATCTACTGGATACACATACATTCATCTGGTCTGCTTTCAGGACAAGTAAACTCAGCAAAACAGCGCGCAAGACAATAACAAATCCCTCTAACCTGATCTATTCACGCGCAGAGTTTGCCGCAGTTACAAGGCGCAGCGAGTTGAGCTGTGGTTAACCACCGCCGACTCGCTGGAACGCAATAGATGCGGTAAAATCGGCGCGCCTCTGGTGAAAAAAGCCAAGCTCTCCCCCATACGGTGTGGACCATGCCACACATGTTAAAAACTTCTCTCGACGCTTTAAACACATAGCGCTACATTCTAACAGATTAAGACTTGCTTGGCTTTTTTCATGAATAGATCAGGCTAATCGAATCCTTGTACGTTCAATAACATTCTGGGAAATCGCCTTGAAACACTCGCTTGGCAAGCTGTCACTCAAAGGCACAAAACCCGAAGATATGCCCCAAATCGCCCGGCGCATGGGCCTGGAATGCGTCCCCCTGACAGTGAGTGATGCAGCTACGTTCCATCAGGTAAGACGAGAGCCAAACAGGGACCCGTTCGACCGTATGCTGATTCGGCAGGCTCTTTCCAATCAATTAACACTTATAACCAAAGATCCCGAAATTGATCTCTACAGAAAAGACGGCCTCCGTACTCTCTGGTGATCTATTCCTTTCGCTCTTGTCAAAGAGCACAAAATTATCGGTGGTAATTTCAGGCTCGATGCCCTCCAGGCCGCATCTGAGTACGCCTTGACGTAATGACACCTTACAAGAAAAAACGCAAAGACGAGCAACACGCCAGCAAGACACCAGAAAAACAGATTTTTTAAAAAAATCGCTTCATTCGCTTCTTCCCTGAATCTTAAGATTCGGGCTCGCATTAAATTGTCTATAAAGGAGTCAGGTGAGCCCAAATGCGGCTTATCTGAAAAAACATAAACGGGCACATGCACAGAAAACTGATTTGCTTCCGATTTGCTGATGGGGTATACCCATATAGATTCATATTTCCAGTGCGCAAAGAATAGTTTCGAAACTGGTTGAATGCAAAACAGTTTATTTCGCTTCGCTTAAGCTAATAAAGTCAGGGAGGCAGAAGGTGTCGTCTGAAAAAATTCCACATTCCATTGACGCGTCCGAGCGTTTCTTCGGAGACCGAATCGGCTCTATTCTGGAAAAAATGGACAAGAACAGCTCTATAATCGACATCGGCAGCGGTAGCGGCAGAATTGCGCTACGGTATGCCGATCTGGGCTTCAAGCAGATCGAAGCCGTTGACATCAAAGATTGCCTCGATGAGGATGTCCGCCACGTAGTGAACTTCCGAAAATGCAATCTTTCATATGACCGGCTGCCATATCCCGATTCAACTGTGGATATTGCAACGTCATTCCAGGTTCTGGAACACGTAGAGAATCCATGGCACATGATAAGGGAAATATCACGAGTTCTAACCCCTGACGGCGCTCTCCTGATAAGTTTTGCGTCCAGCAAAGATATCTTCTCCAGGTTTCTCTTTCTGGGTAAAGGCGATGTGCGCCATTTTACTCCGTTTAACAACCATATAAGCTTTTTCCCCGGGGCCGTGGAAAAGAAACTGTTTAAAGATTTCAGTATTACCGGAAAACACTGCCTCCCGTTGCGCATGCCGGGCACACGTTTTTTAGGTCGCAAACTCGGCTTTTCGGTGTTCCTGCCGCGACTTGAAATATTCAGTTCGAAAATTCTCTACATAATGAGCAAATCCGTGTTCCCCGGAAAAGTGGAACAACAATAATATAAAATTTTCCTCCGCCGCCTGTAAACTTTTGGATGAAAATGCAAAAACCGGAATCAATAAAAAACATCAATGTCCTGCTTATAGGAGGACATCCTAAATCAGGCACAACGCTCCTGGTCTCTCTCCTCGACAGTCACCCGGCTCTGCTTGTTTTCCCCGAAGAAATATGCATCGCTCATGTTCCCAGAGAGAGATCGACCGAGGGCAGAGCTAAATGCATGATCGAGAATTCCGACGTGGCGCTTCCGGGAAAAGGGCTGATAGAACTTCCTAACGGCGCTCGCGACTATCGGCACATTGACGGCACAGGCTACATCAATGACTTGCGCAAACGAATCGGCTCGGCGCAGTCAGTAAAGGCATGCTTTGAAGCCGTCTTCAAGACATGGGCAGAACACGATCCCGAAACAGACCACTCCCAATTGAAATACTTTGTTGAGAAAACACCAAACAACGAAAGGCTCTATAGCACCTACAGAGCCTGGTTTGCTGATGCGCGGTTTCTTCACATAATACGCGATCCGAGAGACAATTATACTTCCTACCTGCGTAAACGGGGCACCTGGCCTGTAGAAAAATTTGCCGATAACTGGGCAATTTCCTCAAGACTGGCCACAGAGCGAAAAGATCTTCCGCACTACCATGTACTGCGTTATGAGGATCTCGTGAACGAACCGGAAAAGCAAATGAGGGCCGTAGCACGTTTTCTGTCAATCGATTTTGACGAGTCGCTGCTGAAACCCACCCGGGCAGGAACCCCCTGGAGCGGCAACTCGATGTTCGGCGACAATGCCGATACAATCCATAGAACCACAACAGGACGGTACCGAAAGCATTTGCCGGAAGGCCTGACAACACGCCTTGAGCAGTACCTTTATGACGAAATGAAAATGTGGGGCTATGAACCCGTTTATGCGTCCTCCATGCGCAGATTACCGCTCGCGTACCGACTCAACGAATGGATGCATACAAAGGTCTGGAAAATCAAAACCGGGTTCAGAGTGAAACTGGACAATCCGGCAGAAAACAAGAAACAAAAACAGCGGGGATAATGCACGCTATAGTCCCAAAATAAGGGGAGGTCTGCAGATATAATGATGTAGTGCGCGCTCTCAGAGCGCATAATACCGGCTCCAAGAGCCCACTCTACACCTGCCGAAAATGGCGTTTGTTATTGAATGCAGCTTAATCGAATGTCCGAGATGAAATCCAGAGTCGTGAAAAACACTACGGCATACACATTGCTGCGCATGCTTTCCTACGTGCCCAACATCGTGCTGCTCCCGATCTACACACGCTTCATGAGCCCGGCGGAATACGGTATAGTTGCGCTTGTTAACGCATTCGGGGCTCTGCTGGAACCTTTCATCGCCTGCAAACTCTCGAGCGCCATCCCGCGTTATTACTTCGAGTACAAGGGACAGGAACTGAAAAACTATTTCAGCACAATCCTCTTTGCCGTCACCATAATAAGCGCCGGACTCTCCGGACTTGTTATACTTGCCGGCTCATCCCTGACCAACCTGATATTCCCCTCGGCAGAGATACCGTTTTTCCCTTTCTTCATTATCACGCTTGGAACACTTATGGTGCGCGAGATATCACTGGTTGCCGAACGGTTGCTCATGACTCAGGAAAAAGGCGGCGCATTGCTGAAACGTTATATGCTCGGGGCGCCCGCGGCCATCGTCTTCGGACTCTGGTTTGTGGCGGTCAACCGCTGGGGACCGGCAGGCGCTCTGGGCGCGACAGCCTGCACAAGCGTCCTGATGGCTGCCTTTACTCTGTGGATGGTAAGGGATCATCTGACCTTGAGCTGGCGCACCGAATTGTTTTTGCCTTCACTGAAATACTCCGTGCCGCTGATACCGTTCGCCCTGGGCGGATATCTGTTCATGTTTTCCGACCGGCTGATACTGGAGAAATTTGTGCCGCTGGCAGCCGTCGGGCTTTACAATATCGCCGATAAGCTTGCTATCGTACTGAAACATATTGTTCACTCCGTTAATAACGCACTTCTGCCGAATTACATGCGGATGGCTTCAGATAAAGGGCCCGCGGAGGCGGCTGCCCGCTTCAGGCCGATCATAACCAATTGCACAGTGCTCTTCTGCATATTGTTCATCGTCATGTCCCTGTATTGCGAAGAAGTCATATATCTGATTACACCGCCAAGCTATCACAACGCCTATCGGTTGATCCCCATCCTCCTTTGCGCGTATCTCCTGAGAGGGCTTTACTGTTTTGCAATCCAGCCACTGCTTTTTGCAAAGAAAACACGGTATCTTCCTCTTATCACGCTCACAGCGGGCATAGTGAATGTACTGCTGAACATCATTATGATCCCGATAATCGGCACATACGGCGCTGCCTGGACCACAGTGCTTTCCTTCGGCCTGATCTTCATCCTGGCACAACGCTCCAGCGTGCATTTCAGCCCCATGTCATTCGACTGGAAAACGCTGGCAGCTCTGACGGCGCCTGTATTCGCAGGCTCAGCAATCATATTTGCGCTGACAGGCTCCCCGTATCCGTTAAGACTTCTAATGAAAATCGTTGTTACGCTCGCATACGCCGGCTACCTGTGGATATGGAACCCCGAAGATATGAGAAGCCACCTGTCCTCGTTAATGTCATCGCTGAAATCCATATTGCCTCAGCAAGACAGTCTGAATTCTATTGACAACCGCAAAAGGTAATAGCAATCTTTTTTGCTTTATGGCAGCAGTTATCGCTATAGAGGTTTAAACAGAATATGGCCCCTGAACCAGCTTGTTCAAACAGTCGAAAAAAAACGACGATACTCGCCGAAATAGGCAACACTCACGAAGGCTCTGTCGGCCTGGCGAAACAGTTCATCCGCGCGGCCGCTGATTGCGGCGCCGATGCGGTCAAATTCCAGATACACGTATTTGAAGCCGAAAGTCTTCCGGATGCCCCGGCCCCTCCCTACTTCACCGACGAATCAAGAAGAGATTACTTCCAACGAACAGCCTTCTCTCTCCAGCAGTGGCAGACTATCAAACATTTCGCGGAAGAGGAATGCGATCTAACCTTCCTCGCATCAGTCTTTTCAATAGAAGCCCTGCGTCTTGCTGAAACACTGAAAGTCGGAATACATAAAATCCCTTCCGGTGAGGTGACCAACCTGCCTCTGCTCGAGATCGTGGCCGCCACAGGCAAACCGGTTCTTCTATCAAGCGGGATGAGTTCCTGGCCTGAACTTGACACGGCCGTCAAAGCGCTTCGCGAAGGAGGATGTCTGGACCCCGTTGTGCTGCAGTGTACAACCGAATATCCCTGCGAACCCGCTCACAGCGGCCTCAATGTGCTGTCCGAGATGAAAAAGAGATATAATTGCAGAGTGGGTTTTTCCGACCATACGCTGGGCATCGGCGTATCAATTGCCGCAATCGCTTTGGGGGCAACTTTTATCGAGAAACATTTCACGCTGTCACGGCGCATGTATGGAAGCGATGCCGCACATTCAATGGAACCGGAGGAATTCAAAACATTCGTGCGTGAAATACGGAACACGGACGCCGCTTTAAACGCTTTTGTGGACAAGGACATAAAGGCCTCAGAATTGTCTGATATAAAAATGATTTTCGAGAAAAGCATTGTAGCCGCCCGTGATATAGACGCCGGCACAACACTGAAACAGGACGATCTTGCTTTCAAAAAACCCGGAAACGGAATATCATCCGCAGATTACCGGAAGGTGCTCGGCAGGAAACTCAAACATTCAGTGAAAGCAGACAAACAACTATCTATGCAAGATATCGACCAATGAAAGCGCTGCTGTTGACAAGCACGGGTAAGAGACACGCATATCTCGCCAACCGCCTCAAAGACCACTTTAACTCGCTGAAAATCATACGCGAAGAAAAAGGACTCCAAAGTTTCTATGCAAATCATCCCGACCGGGAAATAATCAAAGATCACTTTCAACGCCTGGCAACAACGGAAGAAAAATTTTTCAGTGAATGCCAATGGCAGGATCTGGCCGATGCTACGCAAACTGTGCCGCGCGGCCGCCTGAACCAGGCTGAAATAGCTGAATCAGTCAGAAAATATAATCCCGACATGGTGGCAGTCTTCGGCTGCGGCATAATAAAACCGCCGCTGTTGAACGTGATACCTGAAAAAAGAACTTTCAACCTGCATCAGGGCCTGTCGCCCTACTATCGCGGGAGCGGGACAAATTTCTGGCCGTTCGTGGAAGGCAAACCTGAATACATAGGAGTTACACTCCATTTTCTGGACCCGAATATCGATAGTGGCGGCATAATTGCTCATGATCGGCCCGAAATCGAGCCGGGAAATACTCTGCACACTATAGGCTGCAAAACGGTTGTAAAGTCGGCCGATCTCCTGCTGGCTGCCCGGAAGGCTGTAAGCAACAATACCCCTCTTTTTTCCGTGCCTCAGTGGTCAGAAGGCAAATTATACAAGCGCGCCGACCTGAACGGCAAATCAATTGAAAAACTCAGGAAGATGGAATCGTCCGGTTTTATCGACCGGTTTGTAGAAAAGAGAAATCAAGGGACCGTTGCTCCTGTTCAACTGATTAAAATGGAAAACTGATATGTTCCACATCGCCGTCAATTTTCATTATGTTGGGATGCCCCGCATGCCTTATCCGGGGATCCACAGTCTGGACACGGATGAATTCAGCGAATATCTGAATCAACTGGCCAAACGGTTTGAATTCATAAGCCTGAGACAACTTATCAACGCACTGAACGGCAGGGATCTGCCCGAGCGGTCCTGCATGATAACATTCGACGACGGGTTGAGGTGCCAATACGAAAACGCCTTGCCTGTTCTGGATAAATACGGTATACCCGCAACCTTTTTCGTATGCGGCCAGCCTTATTCGGAGCATAGAGGACTGACGGTTCATAAACTTCATTTAGTTCGCGCAACTCTGGGAGACAGTCTAATATACCGAAAGCTTGCCATGTTTACTGAAAAAAAAGGCATGCAACCCCCTGGCAAAGACCCCTGCGTAAAAAAGGCTCTACAAAGATACAGATACGACAAGCCGGAAGCAGCGCGGCTCAAATATTACCTGAATTACTGCACTACAAGGGATTTCGCTCAATCCTTTATGCGCTTCCTTCTTGAGACCATGGATATCGGAAAAAAAGATTTTGTCGAGCAGACGTATATGAACACGGATATGATCACCGACCTTGGCCGCCGCGATGCTGTCGGCGCCCATACAATGTCGCACGTTCCGCTCGGGCGGCTTTCGAAAAAAGAGATGAGCGAAGAACTGTCCGCCAGCCGGATTATGCTAAAACAGATGACTGAGAGAGAAATTTCCGCGATGAGTTATCCGTTCGGGAATGTGGACGCCGTAAACAGGAAAACCGCGCAATCCGCGGCAGAGTGCGGCTACCGGGCAGCTTATACAATGGAACGCGCGCGCAATTCCAATCTGTCAGAACCGCTGCTGCTGGGAAGAATAGACGCTCAGGATTTGAATAGCATCGACAACCTCCCGGAACGCAGCTTGTGGACCGGAACAGCGGCAAACTGACTATGAATATCACCGCAATAATTCCGGCAAGAGGCGGCTCAAAAGGCATCCCACGCAAAAATCTCCGCAAGCTCGGCGGAAAACCTCTTATTGCATGGACAATAGAAGCGGCAAGAAAAAGCAGGTTCATATCCAGAGTGATCGTATCTTCGGAGGACAAAGAAATCATCGAAACCGCAAACCAGTACGGCGCCGAAACCCCGTTTGTGCGCCCCGCGGAACTGGCCCAGGACAATACCCCGGCTCTTCCCGTTATCAAACATGCGGTCAGATTCATTGAAGAACAGGAAAAACAGACTGTCGACTATATAACCCTGCTCCAGCCAACATCTCCGCTGCGCACAACCCGCCATATTGATGAGGCGCTTGAAAAACTGGTCAACTCGAATGCTGACTCCATCGTAAGCGTCATCAAAGCGCCGCACAATTGTAATCCTTACTCCATCATGAAAATGAAGGGCAACAGGCTTGTACATTTTCTCCCCAATGACGAACAACAGAATCTGCGCCAGATGAAACCTGAATTTTACGCGCGTAACGGGGCGGCGATTTACGCCTTCACACGCGAATGCCTGCGAAATAACTCCATATACGGAAAGATTATTCTGCCGTATCTTATGTCACGAGAAACTTCCTTCGACATTGATGAATTCTTTGATCTTGAACTTTGTGAGTGTATTCTTCGGAAACGTAACGAAAAAAATGGGGCCTTCAAAAAATCAGGTTAGGAGCATTTCATGCGAAAAATATGTGTTTTTATCGGCAGCCGCGCCAACTACAGCAGCGTCAAGGCTGTCATGACAGCCGTAAAGAAACACCCGGATCTCAAATTGCAGGTTGTCGCAGGAGCTTCCGCACTGCTGGAAAGATTCGGTTCGGTTATCAATCTGGTCCGCAAAGACGGATTTGAGCCGGACTACACGTTCCATAATATAGTGGAGGGCGAAAACCCGGCAACAATGGCCAAGTCAACAGGGCTGGGCATTATAGAAATGGCGATGATCCTGCGAAACCTGGAGCCGGATTTCGTGGTAATAGTTGGAGACCGGTTCGAGATGATGTCCGCAGCTATAGCAGCGTCTTACATGAATATACGAATAGCCCATACCATGGGCGGCGAGGTCAGCGGAACCATTGACGAAAGCATTCGGCATGCAATGACAAAATTTGCGCACGTGCATTTTCCCGCCAACGAAGACGCGCGTGAAAGAATAATAAAGATGGGAGAAGATCCCCAGTATGTATTTAATGTGGGATGTCCCCGAATGGACCTGGTGAAAGAAGAATTGAAAAATGCTTCTAAAGAAATCCTTCATGCCGAGCTGAACATGCACTCTGGAGTGGGCGGAATATTTTCAGTCGACGAGCCTTTCCTGCTGGTTTCTCAACATCCGGTAACAACCGAATTCGGAGACAGCAGACGGCAGATAGAAGAAACGCTCCGGGCCCTGGACAAGCTGGCGGTTAATACTATCATGTTGTGGCCCAACGTAGACGCGGGCAGCGATCTTGTTGCCAAAGGAATGAGGACTTTCAGAGAGCAGAAAAACCCCGCCTGGCTCCATCTCTTCAAAAACCTGCCGACACACGTCTATATCCATCTCCTGAGAACCACATCCTGCCTGATAGGCAACAGCAGCTCCGGAATCAGGGAAAGCGCCTTTATAGGCACGCCGGTTGTAAATATAGGCTCACGCCAGAATAAACGCGTCCGGGGGCCGAATGTCCTGGACGTAGATTATGACCATAAAGAGATTCTCAACGGCATAAAAACACAGATGTCTCATGGCCATTACGAACGCAGTCCTGTGTACGGCGATGCCACGGCCGGAGAAAACATTGCCGACATACTTGCCGCAATTTCACCTCCAATCCAGAAGACCATCCAATACTGAACTGATCGGCAGCCCGGCTGCCGGGCAGGCAATGACTTATGAAGCAACATGAAAAAAAATATCTCTTCCTGCTGGATGACGGGTGGCGGTGTGAGAAACTGGACCTGCTCTACTATCTCAAGGGAAAAATAGATTTTGGAATCGCCACACATGACAAAGCCACCTGGAATAGACTGAAAGACGATTTTTCGGTTCATATGCTTGCCAGGCATAAGACCCCCCGCAGGTTTATCTATTATTTCATTAAGCTTTTCGCATCCGAACTGCCGACCAATAATATCCGCTATAAACGCGAAATAAAAATCCGCCGCGGGCCCCTCCTGCAACGCTTGCTGACACTTGTCAACTACATTGCGCCCCGTTTCACTTTTCGAAAATATCGTTGCTGTCATGCGCTGGATTTTCTATTTCGCACATCCGACTTCCATGGCAAACTCCTCAGCCGGTACGATGTTTTCATCTTCAGCCCGGTACACATGTTCGACAAGAGGATCATTTACGAAGCAAAAAACCACGGGCTGAAAGTAGTGTGCTGGGTCTACAGCTGGGATAATCCCATGAAGGACAACGAGTTCATGGAAAACGCAAGCAGGTATTTTGTCTGGAACTCACAGTGCGCCGAGGCACTGTGCAAACTGCATCCGGTCCCGCGCGAAAAGGTCGATATTGTCGGACCTGTCCAGTTCGACTATCTGATTGAGCAATGGAACCAGAAACCTCCCGCTCCCGGCGGCCCCGGACGCTACGTGATGTACGCCTGCGCCACAGCGCTTCCCGAACATACTGACCAGGAAGTAAACATGGTAATCAATATTCGCCGGATACTCGACAGCATCGATCCTGAAGTGAAACTGCTGGTAAGGCCATACCCTTACCGAAACGCGCACGAGGTGTACCGGAAGCTTTTAAACCGCCCCAATATCGAACTCGCGGAATTCGGGCATGTTACCGAAGAAATGATCTTAATGACCAAAGAGGATCTCCTGGAAAGGCAATCACAGATCGAAAAGGCCATGTGCCTGATCAACTTCGCGTCAACAATCGGGCTTGAAGCATCCTTTACACAGACTCCAATAGTACAGTTGAACTTCAATTTTCCTCATCAGTATCCGTCTTACATAGACATAAAAGAGGTCCTTAAGAACGATCATCTGAAACTGGTGACCGATCCCGAATACCCCAACACCGCCAACAATGCAGCAGAACTGAAAAACATACTCTCCGAGATAGTCGCAGGCAGAAAAGAAAAATACATGAAATATTCGGACAAACTTCAGCTATTCGCCAATCCGCTTAAAACCGACTGCTACAAACAGGTGTTTCTCAATGCCCTGAAACAATTATGAGCGGCGGAATTCCAGCCACCTGAAACGGCGCCTCCTGACATCAATAACAGTCAAGTCCCCGACGTTGGCGATCGTGTGCATGCCGCTGAGATCGGGCGACCACTCCGGCTTAAGGGACTGTATGTCCTTTTCACAGTATTCCGACTCATTGAGAAGAACAATTTCATGTATATTTACACCCCTCCCGTATGACCGTGCGCAGTTCTGGGAAAGACGGTAAAGCTTCCCGTTAGTCCTGATAACCGGCCCCGCGGAACGGGACTTGCGCACGTCCGAAACAATCGGGCTCATCGGATGAGGCGTCCAGGAATCACTCAGCGGACAATCGGCATAATATAGAAACAGCTCGTCGGAATAAGAGGCGGCGGGCTCCTCTTTTCTGCTCAGGAACATCCACCATCTGCCATTATGCCGGAACACAGTTGGATCCACCGCAAGCACGTCCTTCATCAGCGTCTTATGATATACCCACTGGTCTGGAAAGTGATCGCACCGGTACGCGTCGACGGTTTCATTGTGGCCGGAGTCCGGAATCATGTATAGAGAGTCTTCATATTCAATAATCAGAGGATACGCAAGATGATAAGGCTGCTCCAGCGCCTTTTCCGGGACAGTGTGCGTGCCGTCACGGTTCACACGCGTAACCGCTATATGTCCCTGTTGTCCGCTGTCCGGAGATATCTCAAAAAAAACAAAGTGCTCACCGTCCCGCTCCACGAGATGAGGATCGGCATACAGAAACCCCCGTGGAGGGGCCACTTCGCAGTCAAACATCGAAAATGACGTAGATATCCCCCTGCCCC
The DNA here is from genome assembly GCA_964433435.1 of uncultured Victivallales bacterium. Taxonomy (GTDB): domain Bacteria; phylum Verrucomicrobiota; class Kiritimatiellia; order UBA8416; family CAYSRM01; genus CAYSRM01. Next base: position 30,905 of record CAYSRM010000003.1, on the reverse strand, counting down.
ACCTGTACATAAGCAACCATTCCTCGCGCAAAACAATATCCCGCAGAGACGCCGCAGCCACCAGCGACAGATGCCTTGTGAATGCGCCGGCAAATCGAATGTTTCCCGGCGCCTTCCGCTGGCCGCGGTCGCAAAACAGAAACGGTGCATTCCGGTCGCGCAACCTTCCGAAAAAGTCGTCAGCGCCGGTCTCATAAAGCTCCCTCAGCTTGCGCGGGATAAAATGCAGCGCCTTCCAGAGATTCTTTCTGCGGTTGTTCAATACCGAATAATGACTCGTGGAAGAATAGGACCGGACAAGAACAGAAGATTCCGCGTCTTCACCGCGAACAACATGAAGCGATGTGCCGGTAACCTCGCGGTGCCCGAAGACCTCCCAGAAGGACGCCGGCTGATTCCTCATGGTCAGGCTGTCGCCATGAAGTAAAGACCACACTCCGTACCGCGGGCATTTCAGAATTCCTCCGACAAGTCGGCAAAAAACAGGAAGGACAATTACATCAAGCCCCCTGTCGCGTATTCTGGAAACGTCGTCTTCATCCACAACTGCGCCCTGCTGTGAATTTCGGACACTTATCTCAATTACAGGGCTGCCTACTGCGAGTCCGGAAATATCCCTTCTCTGAAAAACGTCGCCGGATCTCCTGCAGACAAATCGCTCCAGCTTCATATAAAGCCGGAAGAACAATCCGCCCGCTTGATCGCCCGGGGACCAGTCTGAGGTGATTCCTGATGAGGAATCATCCGCAATGAAAAACTCAATCTCAGCCCAATCCGCATGCCGGATTATTTCTAGCATTCGATATATCCATGCCGGCGTCACACGGGAATCAAGAATAACACCAACCTTTAACGGACTCCTCGTCTCCTTTTCCATGTCGCTCCCTGCCTTCAATGTCCAGCCCTGACTTTAAACACTGCCAGGATAAAACGCAACCCCGCGCAGCACAGCAATTCTCGTTTTGCTTCCACCTTGACCGATCCCAGATGCTTCAGGTGTAGCATATACTCTCAGAACGCACTGTTTGCGCATGCCCAGACTTGTCTTGCGATCCAAAGCTGGTTAGAATTTCATCATCAAATGTCAGAATTCTCAGAATAAGACAAAGTAAAAGCAAATATAATATGCCCGGCAATTACATAATCAGAAGATACAGACCTGAAGACCGGGAAGCTGTTTTCGCATTGTACAAAGATGTCCACGGAAACAGTAAAGCCGGGCTTTCCAAAAAGAACTGGATATGGGAGTATGAATCCAGCCCGTATCTGAACGATGGTCCGTACATCTGGGTGGCCGAATCAGACAACATGATCATAGGCATGCATCCCGCCATTCCCGCATCGCTTAAGTGTGGCGAACACAGAATTCGCGCCCTATGGTCGGCCGATTTGATGACTCACCCTGCCCGCCGCCATGAAGGAATATTCAAAGCGCTGACCGACCGGATGATCGATGAGGCGGTAAAAAGCGGCATCTCAGCATTCCTGGTCCTTCCCAACAGTAACTCCGGCCCCCTGCTGCGTAAACGAGGCTGGGACCATATCAGAAGCTTTAAGGTCATGATTAAACCACTCAGGTTGCTGCCACTGCTCAGGCAGGTCTCATTTCGAAGCCTGCCGAAAGCTGCAACCGGCGGATGGACGGTAGCCGGGCGCGCAATCTGCCGCCTGACGCGCGGGCGGAAAATCTCAACAAGTCCTGCAATCAGCTTCCGGAGAATTCGCGAGTTTGACTCACGTTTTGATGAGCTTTTCGAACGCTTCGCCGCACAGTATGATTTCATTATCGTGCGCGACAGCCAGTACCTGAACTGGCGATATGCTGATTGCCCATCCGATAAATATACTGTATTCGCAGCCGAGAACAACGGCCGGTTGTTTGGAATGGCAGTTGTTTCAACAGAAATGATAAAGGCAGAGCGCGGACACATAGTGGAATTGATGGCAGAACCCGGTCTGGAATACGATGCCATCCTTGAAGGCCTGGTTCAACAGTCCGCAGCCTTCCTCCGCTCAGCGGGAGCAGCGTCTATCGAAATATGTTCGGCAGGCAATGCGTTTGACAGCGTCCTGAAAAATGCAGGCTTCGCCGAAATCCCGCCGCACACATTCTGGAGCTACGACTGCCTGGCCCATGTCCCCGGCAACCCGGAACTGACCGGACGGATGAAAGATCCGTCCGGCAAATGGTTCATTTCACGCGGCGATGCGGATTCAGATATGACAAGCTGATCGCAACACTTATCCGGCATTCTGCTTACGACATATGACAAGCGAGTTAACCGTATAGGCAAACTCATTGTTCTGCTTGCGTTCAGCCAGGTATATAAAGTAACCGGCTATACTGTAAAAAGGGGTAATACCAAGATAAAATATCAGAACCAGCGCCTTAAGCGCGCGGGAAAATATACCTGAAGCGGAAGTTACTCTCTGAGGATAACCGCGAATATAACGGGTGAGACAACAATGTATCATGGCAAAAACGCCGCCGGTCGACTCCATCGTTTCCACAATCAGACCCGAGGCTTTTGCCAATTCTGTAAGATGCCTGTCCGTATGCCGCATAAGATCTTCATTATCCCATTTGGGATAAAGAAAATCCGTTGTCAGAACAAAAAGCCCGCCAGGCCGGAGAACACGGGCAGCCTCCGCAAATAATGCCTGTGGCTCGGCAACCAGAGACAAAACCTGGAAACACAGGACGGCATCAAAAGAACCTGTTTTAAAGGGGAGCGACTTTGCATCGTCGAGCCATACGTCGGTAAAACTGGCTATATTTTCGGAATCCTGCTCACCATAATGGCTATGCTTGTTAGTGGCAACGTATTCTTTGGCTCGAGGGAAACAATCCCTGTACGGCTGATCGCCGGCTCCGATATCCAGTATCCTGCCCCCGATTCGCTGCCCGTGCCGTTTCAACTTATCGCGGGTCAGCCTGATGTTAATTAAAAACTGGAGAAAACGAAAATAAGCGGATAGAGTTCTTTTTATAGTTTTCAGGCCCATATTAAATTGTCCGTCTTGATCTGGCAGTATTCTGAAATGCAACAATACAAACGGATCGTAATGCGTACAAGCAGGAAGATTGAGAAAAAGACATGAGTTGTACTACTCTGATCATACTGACATACTCCTACCCTTACGACAAGGCCTACGAGAAACCGTTCATTGAACCCGAACTCTCATGCCTCAGCCGGCGGTTCGATAGAATTATAGTTGTTTCAGAACAACATGAAGGAAAAAAAATCCCGCTGCCCGATGGAATTGAAATTGATGAGAACGGCGACAACAAAGGAAAAGACAAATTCCCGCGGGGCGCTATGTATGTAAAAAATGTCATATCCCGCCGCCTGTGGAAAGAACTTGCTTCCTTTCCCGGAATGGCAATTCAGCCAAGGGGCACAGTACGCGCGCTTGCGACTCTGGGATGCGCCGATCAGATCCGTAAACGCCTCGAATTTATCGTGCGCAATGAAGCCCTTGACACGCAGAAAACAATCATATACAGCTATTGGCTCGGCCGGCTTACTCTCGCAGCCGCCTTTGCAGAGCAAAACAACCCCGGGATCAGAATCGTATCAAGGGCCCACGGGGCTGATGTGTATGAACAGAGAAAAAAACCGCCATGGTTTCCTTTCCGCGAAGAATATCTCAAAAAACTGGAAAAACTGTTCACAGTTTCCGAAAACGGCCGTAACCATCTCGTGACCCGGTATCCCCGGCTCTACGGCAAAGTAGAGATTGCAAGACTTGGCGTGAAAGATCCCGGCTTCGTTTCAAAGCGGTCCGAGGACAACATACTCAGGATTGTCTCGTGTTCAATGGTCAAACCGGTAAAAAGACTTTCTCTTCTGGCCCGCGCCCTGGAAAAACTTGCCGCGTGCCACCCCGCGAACCGGTTTGAGTGGACCCATATTGGAGGAGGGAAACGGCTCGACGGTCTTAAACATTCAGCAACGCATATGCCCGCCAATATTAGCTGCCGCTTTACCGGCCATATACCGCCGGAAAAGGTTCTCCGCTTTTATCGCGACAACCGCACGGACGTTTTTGTTAATGTCAGCAGATCCGAAGGCATACCGGTGTCCATAATGGAAGCGTTTAGCTGCGGAATTCCCGTTGCCGCTACACGTGTCGGGGGCACCCCGGAGATAGTCAATGCCGAAAACGGAATACTTCTGGATCCGGCTCCCGATCCTGACCGGATTGCTTCGGACATATGGCGAATGATCAAAGATAGAGCCGCGATTGAACAAAAGGCCATTGCCGCGCGACAAACATGGGAGCAAAGCTGCCATGCAGACAGGAATTTCAGCCGGTTCGCGGACAGCCTCCTGGATATGGCAAGATAAAACAACATCTTTCAGAATTACCGTATGGGCAGCGTCGGCTCAATACTCCCGGGGCCAGAAAACCGAAACAAACATTGTCTTGACTATTCAGCGCTCTGTTCGCAATGTATCCCTCTTATTAATGAATACGATATCTGCACAATGCGGGATAAACACCGGGCACCCCGACATCACGTTTGATGAAATGGAGCGCTGAAACGATTGCAGACGGAAACTCCCTCTTCTTAACAACACAAGATGAATTTATTGCAATGGTAAAGCAAAGCGCATTGCCCGGAATTACAGTTGATGACAAAGATGCGTTCGGATCAGAAAAATGATTGAACTACCGGATTTTATTCATGCAGGTTATTCAAAAGCCGCCTCCACATGGCTGCAGAACCTGTTGCGGTCACGCGAAGACATATTCTTTGTGTATAAAACGGGATTCTTTCTCACACTCGACTCGCCTGAGTACGAAAAAGGCATTGAACACTACTCACGTTTCTTCCGGGGATCATCCGGCTATAAAGTGGTAATCGAAAGCCAGGAACATATTCTTCTCCCCGGAGTACACCCGGAACTGAAATGTTCCACTACCAATTTGAATTCCGTAAAGTCTGTCCTCGAACGAATCAGAAAATCATTACCCGGCATAAGAATTATTGTTATAGTTCGCAACCAGACCGATATGCTTATTTCCCGATATCTCCAGTATGTACTGCAGGGAGGCAGCATGCGAGCGTCCGAATTTATGGGGCGCCTTGCGCTGGAAAATAACAACTACCTGGAGTATGCTGATTACCGGTATTCACAGGTTATCTCGATTATGCATGAACTTTTCGGAGAAAAGAATACCCTTGTGCTCTTCCATGAAGAGCTTAAACACGACCCGGGAAAATTTATTGAAACTCTTTCATCCTTTTTAAATTGCGATTTGTCCGGCGTGGACGCCGGCAGGAAAAAAAATATCGGCGCCTCCCCCATGGGAATAGAACTTATAAGGAAACTCAACACAATACTGGTCGCCGAAAAAGAAACATACGAATCAAGAACAGCAACACGCTGCCCGTGGTTTCTGTGGAAAGCAACCGCTTATGGCATAAAAACCATTGACAACATTTTTTCAGGGAACAAAAGCAAAACACTCCTGCTATCAGAAAGAGAAAAGAAACAAATAAGAGAAATCTACAAAGCAGACAACTGCAGACTCGCGAATATGTTTGACAAACCTCTGAAAAATTTCGGGTACTATTATTGATGAAAATAGACTGCAAGAAGATTTTCAATTTGTCCGGATCCACAACGGAAAGACGCCGGATATACACGGCGCTCGTTCTTATAATTATCGCTCTCGGCATCTACCTGGTGTGGAGCCATTACATAAAGGCTTATTCCGACCCCGAACACTGGCTGCGACGTGCTCAATGGCTCATGGCCGGAACGCCTCAAGCCAGGCGACCCCCGGTTTACCCCGCTGTGCTCGGCGTGTTTCTCAGTCTTGCCGGCCCATTCTGGGTGTTTCTGTCGAATGTTCCGTTGTTGCTGCTTGTAGCTGGTTTATCCTTCGGTCTTCTTCGGCGATTAATAGCGCTGGAATCAACAGGGGATAAACAGGACTACGTCGCCTTATTGTCGGGACTTGCCTGCGTATGCATCCTGGTAACAGTAAAACACGACGTCTTCCTGGAACTGGTTAACCCGTTTCGTGAGGCCCTGGCCTTCAGCCTTATGCTGGGCAGCTTCTGCCTTTCTGCAAAATATATTAAGGACAGAAATTGGCTGACTCTGGCCTTCAGCGGAATTCTTCTCGGCCTCGCTATCGGAGCCAGGGAAACAATAGTGCTTGTGCTTCCGGTTTTTTTTCTGAATTACCTGTACTCCATTGCCGGGTCCGGAAAAATACCGTGGCGGAATTCCGCGCTGGCATTCGGTTTTGGATTGTTCATCGGACTGCTGCCGTTTCTTATAAATAATGCTTTTTTTTCCGGCCATTTCTGGATCCCTTCCTACGCCTCTTCAAGATTTACAGGCAGACAGAACGGCTCCCTGCAGGTTCCCAAAGACCTTCCAATCCCGGGTATGAGTTTTTCATATTTCTTTTCCATCGGAAAAGAAACCTGGCTTTTTTTTCTCGATAATTACGGATGGGCGGGAATGGCGGCGCTCCTGGCTGGAGTTATTGCATGTCTCCGGAAACGATGGATCCGCACCCTGCTGGTTTACGCCCTCTCAGCGCTGATCTTTTCGCTTTTCTATGCCTGTTACCATTACGTAAAGGCGCGCTACCTGTTATGCGTGGACCTTTTTATTACCCCGCTGATGGGCATCGGAGCGGCAACTTTCATTTCAGGCGCGCTCCGTGTCGCAGGACACTTCCGGCCACCCTTGTATCTCCATGCGCGCAGAAGCCTTCCGGTAGTTTTTACGGCAATTGTAGTATTTGTACTGGCATCCAATGCAGGCAATACACAACTTTTAAAAGTATGGCAGGTTAAAACTTTTCTGTCGGAAATAATGCCACACATAGATAAACCCTGCGTATTCCTGAGCAATAGTGCCCATTACCGTGAAATGCTCGCCTGGTTAACTCAGAGCTCACATGCTCCGGTTGGCTACGAAATGTGTTGGCATAAAAACAAGAAATACGGGCTCGACAAAGCTCTGACCCGGGTCAACCACAGTTTTTTTGCAAAGTTCAACACCAACAACTACTACTTCTACGGTTCCAATCACCCGCAACTCTTGAAAAACGTGTTTGATTTCGTTCCGGTCATTGACTTCAGTGACCTGACGGTTACCCCCGACCATTATGGCAGAAAACTCCGCGATACTCTCTATTCCGTGCGCCCCTGGAGCCTGACAAATGTGACTTATGACATTACGGTCGATAACCCCGGGACTCCCGCAATTATGCAGTCGAACTGTTTCCGACTTTGGGATTACCCGGGAAGAACCTTCTGTAAACTCTATGTTAATAAAGAACTGATAGAACCTGCCGTTACAAACGGAGTACAGTTCCACCGCCTCGCGCCGGAAATTTTTAACGGGAAAACAAACGCAACAATACAAATAGTTTCCGACGCCCCGCTCCCACAATCTCCGCAACTCAACATAACACCGGTCAATAAACCTCTTGAGGTAAAACTGAAGCCACTTACCTACCATCGCTACCTGAGCACGGAATTAGTTGACCAATACCCGCTGGATAGCGGATCTATTCTCTACGACAAAGGCGCTCTTGAGCTGCCGGTGTGCGCCGATACAAATCAACTTGTGTTTGCAGATATACTGGTAACTGAATATCGAGAAGAACCCACGCGCTTCGAGGATAATTACGAGATTACAATGACAACGGAGACTGGAACCGTTTCGTGGCCCAGTCCGGGAAGGAGGCAAACCAAATGGCTGTCAGTACAATTGGGAAAGAGCCATGAAGAACTGCGCATGGCAAAGGTTCAGCTTGACGCAAATATTCCGTCCAGAGAGATACAACGCCAATCAATCATCGAAGGCAAAACATCCGACTACGTCTGGAAAAGATTATCTGTCGCAAAGATCTATGCGGTCGACAACACTCTGCGCGAAACATTAGATATAAACATCGGATCGAATAAAGACAGCCAGTTCTTACTGGGAGGTTTCCATAAAAGAGAAGAAGACGGCAAAAGAACGGCCCGGTGGACATCAGGACACGGAAAAGTCCGCCTGCCCGTAGCCATTCCGGAAAGAAACATCAGGATCACAGTAACAATTTGCGAACATCAGCCTGAATGCGTCAGGACCGATCCGGTTTTTATGGTCAATAACAGACAACTTGAACCTGCTGAAAAAAGTAGAAGCGATGATAACAGAAACGTCGTATCTTACGTATTGCACGCAAGCCGGGACACTATTCAAAAGGCAAAGACCTATTCTGTCCTGGAAATTGTTTCTCCGGGCTGGCGCCCTTCAAAAATAATGGAAAGCAGGGATACGAGAAAGTTGGGGCATATGGTGAGCCGTATTTCAGTGCGACCCAACCGCACTGAAGAAAACTGATATTGTTTTCGAGGTCACAAAATACTGCCGTCCGGCAGACGGAATTCTTATGTGTGGTATCTGCGGAATCCTGACAGAGCAGCCTGATGATCATTGCAACGTCGTTCGGGCCATGAACAATGCCCAGGCCCATCGGGGGCCCGACGGGGAAGGACTGTTCAGCGACGGGACTGAGCCGGTCTACACTGCTACATCCTTTGCAGACCGAACCCCTCCGCTTCCGCCGTCCATCTGTTCACTGGGCCACAGAAGACTTGCAGTAATTGATCCGGAAACCGGAATGCAACCCATGACTACCCCCGATGGCAAAACTACTGTCGTTTTCAACGGGGAGATATACAACTTTATACAGCTTCGGAAAGAATTGGAAGAACAGGGCTGCCGTTTTCGCACCGATTCAGACACCGAAATTCTTCTGGCAATGTACCGCCGGAACCCCGAAAACCCCGCAGCATGGCTCAACAGACTTGACGGTATCTTCGCATTCGCCCTGTGGGACTCGCAAAAGAAAAAGCTGCTGGCGGCGCGGGACCCGTTCGGCATAAAGCCACTTAACTATTTCAGTGAAAACGGCAAATTCATTTTCGCATCCGAAATAAAAGGACTGCTCGCCGCAGGAGTCAAACCGCGACTGAACAAATCAGCGCTACATGTTTTTATGAATCTCCGCTATGTGCCGGGACGTGAAACACTCTTCCAGGGAGTACACCGTCTTCCAGCAGCCCATTTCGCAGTTGTGGAAAACGGCAGAATCAAGCAATTGGAAAGATACTATTCACTGGAAGAACATAAGACACAGCCGGCTGGCGGACGGCCGGAAATCCGCGCCAGGGTCATGGAGCAATTTAGCGCCGCTGTCCGCAGGCAACTTGTAAGCGACGTGCCACTGGGCATGGCGCTCTCCGGAGGATTAGACTCGAGCATGATTGTAGCGGCTGCCTCAAAGGCCTGCTCACAGAGCAGCGATCTGAGGCTGGCAGACCGTATTATAAGAACATTCACTCTCGGATTTAATGAGCCCTCGGATGAAAATGCTGAGGCTGCCATGGTAGCAGACTTTTTCCATACTCAACACCACGATACCCGTCTGCCGGCGCAGCCCCTGAAGAAGGCAGAGGAAGTGATCCGGGCGGTCGAAGAACCCAAAATCAACATCATGCAAGGCTATGAACTGGCCGGTTTTGTCAAGCCGCATGTCAAAGTTATGCTGAGCGGGCTTGGCGGGGATGAACTTTTTGCCGGATACGATATACACCGGTACTGCAATACGCTCGGCAGAATCAACAACCTGATTCCTCAATGGTTCCAGAAGCACGTGCTGAGTCCCGGCAGCAGCCTCCTCTGGCAGATCCAGAACAAGGCTGGAAGCCTGCGCTTTGAACATTACCGGATCGGCGCCCAGATTGCTCTGTCAGCGGGAGACCCAGCCCAGTTCTATACGCGGCTTCGCAATGCCTGGGATGAGGATCCGGCAATGTACAATCTGTTATACGATAAACCTGAGATGTTCCGCCAATATCCGCGGGCCGCCTCATATTTCCGCGACTTTTTTTCCGGGCGGGGCAGCTTTCTGCAACAGGTGCTTAAAGCAGAATTCCATACCAAGATGGTCGACGATTTTCTGCTTAACGAAGACAGGGTATCAAGCGCTCACGGCGTCGAATCAAGAGTGCCCTTTCTTGACAAATCTTTCGTGGAACTGGCGTTTAATTTGCCGGTCGAATGGAAAATGTCAGGAGCAGAAACAAAAAAATTCTGGAAGGAATGCATTGGCGATAGCCTGCCGCAGTCCATTATGCAGAAAAAAAAGCAGGGCTTTTCATTCAGCTCTTACCATCAGTGGACAAAAGATCTCCGCGGCAGCGTCGGAGACAACCTGACTCGTGAGTGGTGCAAAGACACCGGACTTTTTAATCATGACTTCGTACACAAACTCATGGATTACCCGCCGCATCCGAATATGCGATGGCACTATTTTATCGCCTGGATGATGCTGGGCGTAAAACAATGGATCGATATTTTCAATGTCGAAATTAAATAAAGAATCCTCGCTCGAAGCGCTGATCGAAACGCTTTCCTGGTCGCGAAAACGCGGTTACAGGGGGCACTCCAAGCATGACGCGCTTAACAGCCCGCTGCTTTCCGCGCTGTCCTGCAATAACCGCTTTCTCCGCCTTATGCTCATCCAGAGCGTAATGAGAGCCCCTTTCAACATCCGTTCAGTCCTGTGTGTCCCGCGACTGCGGAATCCCAAGGGCATTGGACTCTTTGCTCACACATGGCTGGATCTCGCAGCCTTTCTAAAGCAGAACCCTCGGGAATCTTTCCCTTTTACTGCGTCCGGCTGTATTGCGGAAGCCGAAAAACTCCTTGAATGGCTTATCCATAACGCTTCCCCTCAAGCCCCACCCTCCCCAGGGTGCATGGAAGCTTTCAACATCAGCAGCAATTCCCACGGAAAGAAACGCCATTTGGCCGGGCTCGGCTGGGGCTATCACTATCCGTGGCAGGATGTCGGTTTTTTCCAACCGCGCAACTATCCCAACCGTGTTGTTTCCTCCTGGATTGGGTTTGCTTTTCTCAGGGCAGCAGAAGTTACAGAGAAGGAGCGCTATCTCAAAGCAGCGCATGAAATCAGCAGCTTCCTCCTTGATAACCCTCGCCGCCTCGTGGAATCAGACAATATGCTTTGCCTCAGTTATGTGCCCGACCCGAATATCAACTGGGCGGTAATGGACGTCAGCGCCCTGGTTTCCTCATTCTGCGCCCGCCTGGCTTCTACCGCCGATGAACCGGCGAACCTTCTTTCAACTTCAAAACGGTTGATGAGCTTTGTCGTGGATAAACAAACTTCGTACGGGGCATGGTTCTACACCTGGCCAGCCGGAGACAGCCGCATCAAACATGACAATTATCATACCGGCATTATACTTGACTGCCTTGCTGATTATATGACCTTCAGCAATGATCATGCCTATGCCGAAAATTATCGCGCCGGGCTTGAGTACTATCGCAACCAACTGTTTTTTCCGGACGGCGCCCCGCGCTGGATGAACAACAAAACACACCCTCACGATACCCATGGAGCCGCTTCCGGAATAATGGCATTCACGCGCGCCGCCGAATACTGGAAGATTTCGCCGGAAAGAGATCATGCCTTTTCCAGAGAAAATGCAGCCTTCAGCCATAACATCATGCAATGGACCCTGAATAACCTTTACAGCAATAAAGGTTTCTTTTACTACCAGAAGACACGAATGTTCACGAAGAAATTCTGCCTTATGCGCTGGTGCAACGCCTGGATGTGCCGCGCAATAGCAAAGCGATTATTGTCGCAGGAAAATGTCGACTTGCCGGAATAAGATGATTCTCCAATGAAAAAAGCCCTGATTGTCACATACTACTGGCCGCCCGACGGAGGCGGCGGAGTGCAGCGCGTATCCAAGTTCTGCAAGTACCTGCGCGAATACGGGTGGGAACCGCTTGTTCTTACAGCTAACAGCCGCTCTTCCCTTCAACAGGACCCGAGTCTCGCAAAAGATATCGCCGGTATTTCAGAAGTCAGACGCGCTTTTTCACTCGAACCGCACCTGTTATACAACTGCCTCCAGCGAATCGCCGGCAGGTCTGGTGCGCAGACAAAGAAGCCAGCCGCCGGTGGATCAAAATCGCGCGCCATCCGCCTTGCGGGAGAATACATACGGCTGAACCTGTTTATCCCAGATTCACGCCGCGGCTGGCTGCATTTCGCTGTAAAGGAGGGCCTGAGAATACTCCATAAGCATAACCCCGAGGTGATCTTCTCAACTGCACCGCCTTATACCGCACATCTGATAGCCCGTAAACTCAAGGAAAAAAGCAACCTTCCCTGGGTGGCTGACTTCCGGGACCCGTGGACGGAAAACCTTGCGTATAACACAGTGCCGAGACTGCGTCCAGTCAGGGCAATCACCAGGCGAATGGAACATAATACGCTGATGCAGGCGGATTGCGTGCTTACGGTCGGCAGCGGCCTGAGAGAACTTCTCCAATCCAAGTTGCCTGCCAAAGAACAAAGCAAAATCCAGGTTATACCCAACGGTTATGACCGGGAAGATATCCGGACACCGGCCCAGAAAACAGATCCCGGACGGTTTATCCTTTCTCTTTATGGAACTGCCTACATTAACGGCTTCCCGTACGAAGTGTTCCAGGCGGCACAGAAACTCGCAAACACCGATAGCGCCTTCGCGTCCGAACTCCTCTTCCGTCTGGTCGGAAAAACGCCCACCGACATACGCGCCCGGCTCTGCCAATACGTTCCAGAACAAAACCTGAACGTGGAGAGTTATATCCCGCATGAATCAATGCTCGACATGATATACCAGCCCCAGATCCTCTTGTTGATTATAAACGATCTGCCGGATAACCGACTTGTCATTACGGGCAAGATTTTCGACTACCTCCCCACCGGCAATCCCATTCTGGGAATAGGTCCCCCGGACGGTGATGCGGCAAAGATTCTGAAAGAGACAGGGGCAGGACGAATGTTTGACTATGGCGATCGCCGCGGAATAGAAAACTTCCTTGCCGAATGCCGCGCACAATGGAAACAGGGCAGACTGGGAAAAGGCGTGCAGAGTTTTCCTGCATACGAACGATCCTCGCTCACAAAAGCTCTGGCGGACACTTTTGAGAATCTTGCCCGATAACCTGCTGGGCCGAAACAGGACATGTCTGAATACGGAAAAATGTAGAGTGCGCCCTCAGAACATATAATATCACCTTTGAGAAATTTTTTTCGCGCTTGTACACTGCTGCTGATTTATTATTCTCTTAATCAAAGACATGAAACTCATAATCCAGATACCTTGCTATAATGAGGAAAAAACCCTTCCGGTTACTTTACGCGACCTCCCGGAAAGCATACCGGGAATCGACACAATCGAAACCCTGGTGATCGATGACGGAAGCGCCGACAGAACACGCGAAGTTGCCGAAGAACACGGTGTTGACCACATTACCGGCTTTGTCGGCAACCGCGGACTGGCTCGCGCATTCGCCCACGGACTGGATAAAGCGCTATCGCTAGGCGCTGATATTATAGTCAATACCGATGCCGACAACCAGTACGACGGGGGAGATATTGCCAGACTTGTCGAACCCATTCTCAGGCAACAAGCGGATATTGTTATCGGTGACAGAGAAACTGATAACATTCAACATTTTTCGAGACTGAAAAAATTCCTCCAGAAACACGGAAGCGTGGTTGTCGGCAAAGTATCAGGAGTCCCCATTCCGGACGCAACCAGCGGCTTCAGGGCAATGACGCGGTCAGCCGCGCTGAGCATCAATGTAACAAGCGACTTTTCGTACACGCTGGAAACCCTCATACAGGCAGGCAACAAGGGACTGAAGGTTGTCAGCGTACCGATTAAAACGAACAAAAAGCTCCGGGAATCGCGGCTGTTTAAATCCATGACAACGTTTATAAGGCGCTCGGGATCCACAACAGTCAGAGCCTATACCACCCATCAGCCGCTTAAAGTCTTCCTTTCCACCGCAGTCGTCTTCTTTGTTCTGGCGCTTATCCCTTTCGGGCGTTTCATCGTTTTTGCAATACAAGGCGAAACCGCGGGCCATGTGCAATCGTTGATCTTCGGCGTGGTTCTGTTTCTCATAGCAGCTTTTCTCACTACTGTCGGGATTCTCGCTGAGCTGATTAACACAAACCGCAAGCTGATCGAAGAAGTTCTGAAAACGACCCGAGACAATAAGAGGAATGACACCTGACCTCTCCCCATGCGAATTCTGGTCGAAATATTGCATCCTGCTCACGTCCACTTTTTCAAGAACCCTATCGCTGAATGGAGGCGGCGTGGCGACGAAGTGCTGGTCCTTAGCCGCGAGAAAGAATGCGCTTCCGACCTCCTTGATGCATACGAGATTCCCTATAAGGCAATCAGCAGGCTGGGAAAACAGAAATTCAGCCTCTACCCCGAAATGCTCCGCCGAATATGGCGCATGTGGAAATACTGCCGCTCATTCAAACCCGACGTGCTTACAGGCATAATGGGAGTTACAATTGCGCCGGTATCCAGACTTGTAAGACGTCCTGCCGTTGTCTTCTACGATACCGAAAACGCAACATTGACCAATCGCTTCGTTTACCCGTTGGCACATTCCGTATGCACGCCCGAGTGCTACAAGGGACAGGTGAAGGGGAATCACATCACATATCCCGGTTACCACGAACTTGCCTACCTGCATCCAGAAAGATTCAAGCCTGACCCGGATATAGTCCGGCGCCACGGAATAGATCCCGGCGGCAAGTATTTTATCGTTCGCTTCGTCTCGTGGCAGGCTTCGCATGATATCGGGGAAAAAGGCCTGGGACCCGAATTCGGAACCCTGATTGTGGAAAAACTTGCCCCTCACGGACAGGTTCTTGTTACCAGCGAAAGCAGGCTTCCGGAACACCTTGAGCCGTACCGCTGCCAGTTCCCTCCGGAAGATATTCACCACATTATGGCTTTTGCCCATCTCCTTGTCGGAGAAAGCGCAACCATGGCAAGCGAATCAGCCGTTCTTGGCGTGCCTGCCCTGTTTATAAGCAATACAGGCAGAGGATACACCGACGAACAACAGGAAAAGTACGGGCTGGTATTCAATTTTACGACTTCTCACAAACAGGAGATTTTATCCTGCCTCGACCAATTGCTGCATAAGGAAAACCTGAAGGAGGAGTTCGACACAAAAAAGGACAAACTCCTGTCTTCGCGAATCGACACAACAAACTGGATTATTCAGCATATTGACAAGGTTGCCGGCAAACCAGCACAGCATAGTAAACAATTCAAGGCGTCGCCATGAACCAGGCATTGCATACAGTGTCCGTCAACCATTGGTTTCTGGCCTCGCTTATCCTCACTTTCCGGTTCATGGCTGCAGGCGCGGCATGGATATGGCTCTTCCCGACAGACAACAAAAATGAAACCAGCGCGTATGGACCATACCTCACAGCGGCGGCAAAAAGCCTTATTCCAGGGTCAGTCTTCTCAATCCTGTCTGTAATGTTTCTGGCGGAATTCGGTCTTTACACACCGTTTGCAGAATGGCTGGCGCTCGTGTTCTTTATCGCCTGCGGACTCGGGCTTGCCCGTTTTTTCCGGCCCTCTTTCAATCTCCGACAAACAAAAACAACGCTGCCGGGTATCTGCGTCTTCTTTCTGCTTTCGGCAACAGCCATGAACATCCCCGAAAGCGGCGAATGGATTCTTGGCGGCTGGGATCCCGGCGTCTATCAAAACCAGGGAATACACATCGCCAGAACAGGAACATTCCATCCCGAACCCGTTGCCTGTTACAGAGAATTGAGCGATGAAGCTTTCCAGAGCTTTACCAGAGGCAACCAGGATTACAGGGAATGTTTCACAGGAATTCCAATTGATCCGGAAACAAGACAGTTCCAGAACGATTTTTTCCGCCTGACCCCATCTCTAACAGCAATAGCGGCAAGAGCAGGCGGGCTCAGGGCCGCGGTCCGGCTTAATTATTTCGCGGCTATTATGGTCCTTTTCCTTTTTACCGGCATGTTATGGGAAAACACAAAGAATTCTGCCCATGTACTGTTCGCTCTCGGCCTGCTCATAACACAGCCTCTCTGGTTGTATCATATTCATGTGCCAGTTTCCGAAATGCTTCAGTTGTCTCTCTTCTGCGGGCTTGGCTTTCTTCTATCGCCGACATACTGTAAAACAGCGCCCCGAACGGCGGCGGCAGTCATCCTGTTCGCGGGCATAGTCAATCGGTTGAGTTTTATACCATTTGCAGGCGTATATGTGCTGATACTCGCAATCCTTGACACAACCCGTTCCAACAGAAAAATGGTCCTGATAGAACGAGTACTGCAAATAGCGGCAATAGCCGGAGCCACACTCTGGAACTGGACATTCTGTTCGGTGCCCCTCGTACGCTTCAGGGAAATATTCCCCAAGCTCATACTCGTGGCAACAGTTTCAGCAGGCATTGCAATCGCTTTCGACCTGGCAGGTGGAAAAAAAAGCTTCCAGCGCTTTCTGCAAAAGATTTCGTATCCAATCCTGCTGGGAATGATTCTGACCGCAATAACTGCAATGGGGCTCATTTACTTTTCACAACAATTCGAACCCATATCCCGCCTCTGGCAGGCGGGCAGCGGCATGGCGCCGAACCTTGACAAACTTATCGGCAAATCCTCCGAATTGTTGCAACATGTGTTTGCGTACATGGGGAAAGCAACTGTCTGCGTTGCAGCAGGAGGACTGCTGCTTCTGTTTGCCGGAAAGAAAAGCTCCACAGGGAACTTGAAGCCCGCTATCCTTTTCTTCTGCAGCCTTTTTGCCGTGGTCGCCGTCAAAGGCTATATTGTCCGGATCTTTCCCTGGGCAACAAGACGATACCTGCCGTCCGCGGTTCCACTTGTAACTATCACTGCCGGATACTTGCTCTCAAAATTATGGTCGATCCACAGAAAGCCCCGGCTGCTGTTCAGGATCATTTCAGTAGTCCTCCTTATCGCACTCGTTTACATTAACGGAGCCCGAATTAAAAATGCCGCCTCTTCCACCCAGTACGAGGACGCTTCAGAAATACTGCAAATGGTCGCCGCCCAAATCTCTGACGATGAGATAATTGTCGTGGACCACTCCTGGTGGGGAACGCCGCTAACATTCATCTATGGCAAACAGGTGCTTAACGGCCAGTATTTCTTTGAAAGAAGAAAATCCGAAGGGAAAGAGACAATGAGCACGGCTCTCAATGCTTTGAGAAGATTCCGCGAACAAGGCTATACCGTTAAGTTTTTGACATCTACCAGAACCGCGGCCCTTGACATATATCCCATCAAAGTTTCGCCTGCAACTCTCGAGTGGGAATCGGAACAGTTGTCGCTGGACGAAATCAAACACAGCAGCCGCGCATACGACTATAAACAGAACAAGAAAAAAATGAAGTTCCGACTCTTCACTTTCGGCAACAACAAATAACCCCCGCAGTGGCGCTATCCGCGCTAGCAGCAGGAATTTTGTGAGATATGCGGGTTAGCCCATGAACCCGTCAAACAACTGAAAGCCCAGATGTAGCAGCATAAGGGCATAGACATTGGCAATTGCATCATCAAGAACAATTCCGACTCCGCCCTTGATACTCTGCGACTGCGCGGCAGGAGGAAATTTCACAATATCCGTGAAGCGGGCAACCAGGAAAGCGGCCGGGATCAACCAGGGGTATTCTGTTAAAGGCAAAGCTATAACGCATATTGGAAACGTCAGATACTCGTCGGCTACGATCCGCCCGTCGTCTTTCCTGCCAAGAAGTTTCTCCGCCTTGTCGCAAAACGGCACGGCAACAAGTGTCAACGCAACACAAATGCCAACCTGCCAGCCCCAATGCAGCGGGTTTATTAACACGGCAATAAGGACACCCGGCAGAGTTCCCACTGTCCCGGAGGCGATTGGGGAATAACCCAGCCCGAAACCGGTAGCAATCATCAATGCGATCTTATCGGAAAATGATTTTTTCACCATCGCCTCATCCCCGCCCTCTTTGTGGTTACAATTCTCTTCTTCTCTCTCCCAGTACAGCAGGTTGTTCTCCAACCTGCTGCTCTTTCGGCTCTTCACCCCACATCCTCTTCACTCTTCCAATGACCAATGACACTCCGAGCGCGCCAGCGCCTCGGGGTAAATGACCCGCCCGAAGGGCGAAAATGACCAATCAGTTCCACCCTCCTTCTTCCCCCGCGCCCTCTTTGCGTTCTCTACGGTGAAGCAATCTCCTTAAAAAACACCGGATGTAGTCACTGGTTCAGTTGACTATCCTGTACTTGAATATGCACCACAAAGTCCTGACCCCGTCCTTCCAGGTAATTTTCTTCCCCTCTTCATAGCCTCTGCCGTAATAGGAAACAGGAACTTCGTAGATCCGCCACTTTCGCCGGGCAATCCTGGCAGTAATCTCGGCCTCAAAACCGAACCGGTCTTCCTTCAGGTCGAGTTCGCGCAGAACCTCTGACCGAAACATCTTGTGGCACACCTCCATGTCCGTAAGGTTCAGGTTGGTCATCATGTTTGACAGATTGGTTAGAAACCTGTTGCCAAGATAATGCCAGTAGAAAAGAACCCTGTGAGGTCCGCCGCCGAGAAACCGCGAACCATACACAACGTCTGCCTGATTGCCCCTTATTGGATCCAAAAGCAAATCAAAATCTTTCGGGTCGTACTCCAGGTCGGCATCCTGTATCACTACAACATCTCCATCGGCTGCCTTGAACCCTTCCCTCAGGGCCGCGCCTTTTCCCCGATTACGATCCTGGTAGATAACATGCAGATCCGGGTTCTCGCCCGCAATTTCGGAAAGAATATCCCTGGTACCATCGGTTGAAAAGTCGTCAACAATAACAAGTTGATAAAACTCCGGGACGCCACAGCCCAACACCGTTGATACCGCCTTGCGAATGGTTTCTTTTTCGTTATATACCGGCATTACCACGGATAACTTCATGCCCGGAAGCTTACACAGGGCTTGCACTGTCCTCAAGTCTTTTCGCCAGACAAGGGGTCTTTAACCTGACTTGTTCATGATAATCTACTGTGAGCACACATGTCACCACATCTCAATGACTTGTCTTGCAAGCCGACCTCGGAGTGTTCTAACACGCATTCGCACGGCTTCCTGCGACAATCCCTTGATCTGCCGCAACCTGTGCACTCTCCTAACGAAGGTTCATAAATAAGTCAGGCTGACGGGCGCGCCTCTGTTATTAACCCGCATATCTCACAGAATTTCGTAGCTGCCTGTCCGCCATCCGGCGGAAGAGCGTGCAGCGTGTTGCTGCGGGGGTGTAAATCGGTGAAACGCCGGAGCAGCCGTATAGACATACTCCAATCTGACGTTTTGCCAATTCGTGCCGTCGCAATAGTGCTATCCGTGCTCGCAGCAGAAATTTTGTGAGATATGCGGATTAAGCGTCTCGATTCCTGTGATCATAAAAATCCACAACAGTGTGATATAAAAGAATTCAAGGGCTCGGTTTTTTCATGAATAGATCAGGCTAACAACCGTCTTGCATCAATTCCAAGACAACAGTAATATTCCAACGATGAATGAATTTTCGGCTAACGCGTTAGAAATACGAAACCTGACGGTATCCTTTGGCAAAAAGGGAGTGGTTGTACCAGCGTTGCAATCCGTCAGCCTTGCTGTGCCTGAAGGAAAAATATTCGGCTTTATCGGACCGAACGGCGCCGGCAAAACAACCGCCATGCATGTGCTGCTCGGATTCCTCAAAGCCACCTCAGGCCAGGCGTATGTTCTTGGCAAGGATGTGCGCAAAACTATAGCCCGTGAAAAAATAGGATATCTTCCCGAGCGCCCCGCAGCTTACCGGTTCCTTTCCGGCCGCGAACTGCTCGTTTTCTCCGGCCGCCTGTTTGGAATCAGAAGCGGCGAGCTCGAAAAGCGGATTAAAGAAGTTCTCAAACAGGTGGACCTCGAACAGGATGCATCGAGAAGAATCGCATCATACTCAAGAGGCATGCTGCAGAGAATATGCCTCGCTCAAAGCCTTATCAACAACCCCGATCTGGTGATACTGGACGAGCCGACCAGCGGAATGGACCCCGTAGGCAGAACAAAGATCCGAGCCATCGTGGAAGATTTGCGAGACAGGGGGAAAACAGTGTTTTTCTCTTCCCACGAGCTGTCTGAAGTGGAAACAGTCTGCGACCGCGTAGCAATCCTTGTAAAAGGAAAAATAATCGCACAGGGCGAAATTGGCGAGATAGTCGCGAAAGGCGAAAGTCTGGAAAAACACTTCCTGAAGACCATAGGCGCCCTCCACGAAAACGTCAAAGGTGAACAGACATGAAAATCCTGGCAATTGCAGCAGTCATCTGCGTTGAAGTAATCCGCAGAAAAGAAGTTTATGTTCTTCTTATGCTCCTCGCAGGCATTCTGATGGCAGTTGTGTCGCTGGATATCTTCGGCCTGGGCGGCGTTGCACGATACACCAAGGACGTGGCCCTGCTGGCTGCATGGGTGTTCTCATGGATACTGGCCGTCAACATCACTTCGCGCCAGATCCCCGATGAGGAAGAGAAAGAGACAGTCCTCCAGGTTCTTTCCAAACCGGTCAAACGGGTCGAATTTCTGCTGGGCAAACTGACCGGTTCATGGGCAGTCGTTTCGGTGGCAACCCTCTCGTTCTACCTCCTTTCCATGATTCTTGTCAGGCTCAAGGGCGCTGATCTTGATGTTCCGGCTCTGGCACAGGGCTACATTCTTCACTGTATTGCGCTGGGCATAATTTGTTCCATAGGTTTGCTTTTCTCTACCCGTCTCAACAAGGACGCCGGAGCGACTTTGACATATGCAGTTACTGCTGCTTCCTTCATTATTGTTCCCAGAATTCCCGAATTCGTGGCACAGGAAAAGGGACTTCGCAGCAGCTTGCTGTTCATCCTTTATAACGTCCTGCCGCATTTTGAAGTCTTCGATATGCGTAAAAGAATAGTACATTCTTACGGGCCGGTTTCTCTGGAGATATTTATACAATCTGTTTTATACGGAATTACACTGACGGGGGTAATTCTGCTTATAGCATGGTTGTGCTACCGTTCGAAAAAATTCTCCAGAAGCCATATTCATTGAGACCCCAGACATGATAAAATCTTTTATTCAAAGCACTCATTTCGCCGTTATGGCGGCATTTTTTCTATGGATTTGCGCATTTGCACTTTCATGCAAACTTTACGCAACACACCTGGAAGAAAACCCTCAACCCGTTTCGCCCGAAGGCTCCCTTATAGGAACACTTCTTAGCGAAGCGAGATTTGCCATCTCCGGGGAGTTCTACTCGATGGCCGATACCTATTTCCACCGAGGGGCAGAACATATCAAAAAGAAAGCGCTTGGGGATCACTTTTTCAGGAAACTTGAAAAAAGAATTTCGCCCAGCTCGCATGTGCATGTCAAAGACATAAATGTTCAGGAGATTATGCCATGGCTGCGCCTTGCAACCGCAGCCGATCCTCACAATATCCAGGCTTACCTTGTTGCCGCCTTCTGGTTGCGAACCAGAGTGAACCGTCCCGACCTGGCGCTAAAGATTCTTAAAGAAGCACAATGGAATAATCCGATGAATGCTGAGATCCAATTTGCAAAAGCCAGAATCTACATCTCCCAGAAAGAGCTCTCCAGGGCGCGATCAACACTGAATGCGGCAATTGCCTTCATGAAAGCAAAAAAAATGAAATCAGGTACACAGGACAAGTACCTGAAGGCCCGAATTCATTCCTACCGCGCGATCCTGAACGAAATCGCCGGAAATACCCGGCAGGCTGCCCGGGACTTTGAAAAAGTACTCGCCCTGTTCCCGGAAAGAGAACAACTCAGGAACAGAATAGAAGCGCTGAACTCCGGGAAGGATACCCATACCAGGGCATACAAATTACTCAACCGCATGGCTGAAGCGGATAGAGATGCATCTCCCGAAATGATGTTTCACGATGCAGACGAAACGCACACAAAACCGAAAAAGTCAGAATGAAATCAGGATGGACCGGCCAGGTGCAACCGGATGGTCGCAGCATATGACTCACATGGCAACTTTCGCCTCTGACAAAAATGGATTAATCGTGCAATAGATTGATAATCCAGGCTACAATTGCAGGTATTGGAGATAAACCGGATTTGAATTATGTATCTGGAATTTTTTAAACTCAAGGAATACCCTTTTAATATTACGCCCGACCCGCGGTTTCTCTATTTTGCACGGCATCATAAAGAAGCTTACGACCACCTGATTTACGGCATAAAAAGCCGTAAAGGGTTCATCGAACTAACCGGCGAGGTCGGCTCCGGCAAAACAACACTCTGTAGGGCCGTTCTGGCCAACCTCGGTAACGAGGTGGAAACAGCGCTGATACTCAACCCGTCTCTTACCGAAACACAGCTTCTCCGTGCAATGCTTAACGATTTCGGACTGGGAGTCAGCGGAAAAGACCGGCTGGCCTACATAGAAAAGCTCAACGATTTTCTTCTCCAGAAAAACCACGACGGCACAAACGTAGCAGTAGTCATAGACGAAGCCCAGAACCTCAGCCCGCAAGTTATGGAACAAGTTCGGCTGCTTTCCAATCTTGAAACCGATCAACAGAAGCTTATCCAGATTGTGATGTGCGGCCAGCCGGAACTCAAAAAGAGGCTTGCAAGACCGGATCTTCGCCAGCTTCGACAGCGAATTACTATCCGTTACCATATTTCGCCCCTCTCACAGGAAGACACAGCAATGTATATCCGACACCGTCTGTGGGTGGCAGGCTCAGGCAATACCATTACCTTTGAACCCGGAGCCATCCGGGAGATTTACAGGTATTCAAAGGGCAGCCCCCGGCTGATCAACGCAGTAAGTGATAATGCGCTGCTGGCAGGATACGTCAACCGCACACACAACATTAACGTGAAATGCATTAAAAAAGCCATTAACCAACTCGAGGGATCAGGATGAGTCTTATACAAGAAGCTCTAAAGAGACAGCATGAAGATAACGGCCAGGACAGCCAGGAAATTGAAAAAGCTCCACCCGCTCAGGAAGCCAACGAACAGGCCCCTTCTTCGGAATCGCAAGAAAATCCGGCCCCGGAAGAAAACCGGAGCACAGTAGAGGAACCCGAAGAATCCTCCGCCAGAAATAAGGCGCCACCACAAAAAAAAGGAAAGAAGAACAGATTCGTCCCGGCAGCAATAATCACCGTTCTTGTTATCGTGGCCACTGCAGCGACCGCATACTTCCTTTTGTTCGCACACGGCAAAGACTCAGACACAAAACAATTCGAGACAGATATTACGGAAACCGCCCTAAACCCGGAGGAGCAAACAGCATCTGCGCCTTACACCCCCGATGAAACAGGCAAAGCCGGAGAGCAGGCCCAAGAAGCGGAAAATCAAAAGCCGGAAGAAGTAATCCAATCCACAGGTAAAAACACTCCGGAGAAGGAAATAGACAAAGAGATGCGCAAACCCGCTCCTTCTGCCGCTAAACCCGAAAAAGAGCCTCGCCCTGAACCTGTTCTCTGGCCGAAACTGACATTGCAAGGCCTGCTGTCCAAAGGTCGCGAAGGCGGCGCAGCGCTGATAAACAACGAGTTAATTCAACAAGGAGGACAAATAAAGGGTGTTGAACTTGTTGAAGTGCGCAAAAGCTCAGTAGTGCTGAAATACAAAGGCGAAGCCATGGAACTCAAAGCCAGGGAATCTACCAGGTAGGCGTTTCGTACCGCCTTATTCCTCTGACTTTTCCGTATCTGCGAGAACCGTCATCGTTTTGTCAAGAGCCCTGTCAAAGTCGCCAGGCATGCACATGAAGAAATGGCATGTTTTTCCAGTCAGCTTAAACAGGTCTTCCCGTAGCGGAGATGAGTAGGGGTTCATTATCGCCACCATGGGATGGTCCCCTACGAAACCGAAAATCAAAGCTCCCCGTCTAAGCATGAAATCCATCGGCAGCAGCGAGCCGGCTTCGTCAGGTATGTCAAAACTCGACAGAGAAACAATCGGAGTGTTGGTATCTTGAGATGCTTTTACAATAATTTTTTCAAGGTTCTTAAAGTTGCGGTGTTCAAGTACATGCAAAACAGAAGCTGTCGATATAGCCTCACCTGAAAACATCTCGGTCAGATCCTGAACAAGACTGGAGTATTCCTCCTGGGTCAGTTCGTTAGCTTCCAGAAGATTCCACGCAAACGAAAGCTCCTCTGCCATATTAAAATTGTAGCTTACTTCCTCCAGCCCCGCTGAAGTTTTGGATTCCTGCTTAAGCAAGTCTTCCTTCTCAGCCCCCTCGCCCTTCATCTCTTTAATCCGCGTCATAAGAGACAAGAACTCAGGTCTGTCTTCATACTCTTTCAACACTTCGAGGAGCTGCGCAGCCGATTCAACATCTTGCTCCGTAACAAGCGCTTCACCCAGCCGCAAAAGGTACGCCAAACTTTTGTCCTTTTCGCCAAGGCGATCGTAAGCATGGTATAGAGCTTCCAGCGAACCGCGATCATTCGGCATCGCTTCAAGAATCTGCTCGAATGCGTCTATCGCGGCCCTTATTTCACCTTTTTCACCGCTTTGCTTCTTGCCCTTATTTTCGTCAGCCATATTTGCTCCGTGGTAAAGTACGTAAGGGAGTTATCGCTTTGAAAATACGACCTGAGCGTAATACAGTCAACAAAAATGCAGCACCAGCTCATGTTCAGTCAGCGCTGCCGAATCAGATTTCTTTGCGCTGATAACCATTGACACGTCAGAATCCCCCCGCCCAGAACCTTTAACCCGCATATCTCACAGAATTCCTGCTGCGAGCGCGGATAGCACCGCTGCGACGGCACGAATTGACAAAACGCCAGATTGCAGTATGTCTATACGGCTGCTGCGGGAGTGCGAATTGGTGGATATTCCCATTGCCAAATTTCTTCCTAGTATGTAACAATATACGGTGTCGGTAAGAGCTTG
This sequence comes from uncultured Victivallales bacterium, assembly GCA_964433435.1. Lineage (GTDB taxonomy): Bacteria > Verrucomicrobiota > Kiritimatiellia > UBA8416 > CAYSRM01 > CAYSRM01. Next base: position 6,012 of record CAYSRM010000003.1, on the reverse strand, counting down.
TACACACGCGCCAGAGCATACTGAGGAAGACTAATGGCCAAAACCAGAGAACAACAACGCGGGAAAATTTCTGATATTCTCCTCAGAAACAATGTTATCAACGCAGAAACTCTTGCCGAATCTAAAGCAAAGGCAACTCAAGAGAGGCTTCGGCTGGAGAAATATCTCATACAGAAGAACCTGGTCAAGAGTGAGGACATGGTTCTGGCCCTTTCAGAATATCTAAAAATTGCTCCCGTAAACCTCTCGAATTTCACTCCGGACAAGAACCTGCTCGACCTTATACCTAGAGAAACAATGCAGAAAAGGGTTGTACTTCCGGTTGCAAAAACCGCCAAACACCTGACTTTAGCTTTAGGCGATCCTTTTGACCTTATGGCTGTTGACGAAATCAGCGCTCTAACCGGCATGAGCGTGTCTTCGCTTGTCGCTGCGGAAAATGAGATTATGCAGAAAATCGTTGAGGCATTTACCGAAGAAAGCGCTCAGGGGCTGGACATGGAAGACGTCATGAAGGATGACAGTGAGATCGAGCTTGTTGAAGAGGATGAGGCCGAAGACAGTATAGATGCGATGCTCGAAAGCGCTGAAGGCGCGCCGGTTATCCGCATGGTCAACATGATCCTGGTCGAAGCCCTCCGAACCGACGCCAGCGATGTACATATAGAACCCGAAGAAAAGCGCGTCCGCCTGCGATACCGAATCGACGGAAAACTCGTTGAACGTCCCGGCCCCCCTAAGAGCATGCAGAATGCGGTTATTTCTCGTGTCAAAATCATGTCGGATCTGGATATAGCCGAACGGCGAATTCCACAAGATGGCCGTACCCACATAAAAGCTCTCGGCAAAGAAGTCGATTTGCGTATCAGCCTGTTGCCAACTGTACACGGAGAAAAGGTTGTTATCCGAACTCTTGACAAATCAAAACTGCTCGGCGGAGTCGACAATCTGGGTTTAGATGATATCTCATACCAGGCTTTCCGGCATGCACTCTCGCAACCTAACGGAATAGTGCTTGTCACAGGACCTACTGGCAGCGGGAAAACCATGACTCTGTATTCCTGTCTCCAGGATTTGAACCAACCCGACACCAATATCATAACGTGCGAAGACCCGGTCGAGTTTCAGATCCCCGGTCTCAACCAGGTCCAGATCAATCCTAATGTGGGACTTACCTTTGCCTCTGCACTCAGATCAATCCTTCGACAGGACCCTGACGACATACTTGTCGGAGAGCTTAGAGACAGAGAAACAGCCCACATAGCAATCGAAGCAGCTCTGACAGGGCACCTCGTACTCGCCACGCTGCACACCAACAACGCAGCCCAGGCCGTGACAAGACTTATTGATATGGGGATAGAGCCATTCATGCTGGGCGCCTGCCTTATCCTTACTCAGGCACAGAGACTTTTCAGGCGGCTGTGTCCGGCTTGTAAAAAACCGATGGAAATTGATGCTGAAGTGCTCAGAGTCAACGACATACCTCCCGATTTTTTTGAAGGAGCCACAATTTACGCCCCCAAAGGATGTCCCCGATGCAACAACAGAGGGTACAAGGGACGGGGTGCGGTAATGGAAGTTCTGAGCATAACGGAGAAAATCCGTCAGGCCATTCTTAGAGATGCAAATACCGACGAACTTGTCGCTCTTGGAAAAGAAAACGGGATGCTTACTCTGAAAGAGGCCGGCCTGCAACGTGTAAAGGAAGGCGTGGCTTCCCTCGAATCGGTCCTTGAAGTTACCGGCGGCTAAATTGTACTATAAGGGTAACTGAAGAGGACCATCACATGAGCCCAGTAGTACAGACAGGATCACGCTCAGCTTCTCCCGGAACCGGCCGGAAAAATGCTTCCGGACAAAAGGCAGCAGCAAGAGCGAAAAAAAACACCGCAACAAAGAAGACGAGAAAACGCACACCCGGAGCGAAAAAAATCGTTGCGGAACTTCTTCCCGGTTTTTCACGCCAGCTTTCCGCAATGTTGACTGCAGGCATGCCCATCGTGGCTTCTCTGGAAGCGCTGCACGATCAGACTGATAATCCCAATTTCAAGCATGTAATAGAAAACATTAAAAAAGATATAGAAAACGGTTCTGCCTTTTCCGAAGCCCTCCGGAAATATCCGTCCATCTTTGACGATTTGTACGCAAACATGGTCCGTGGAGGCGAATCAGGGGGCCAGTTGGCCGAAACAATCGGGCGTCTGGCAGGATTTCTTGAAGCCAGTGCAAAACTGAAGCGAAAAGTCAAATCAGCCATGATGTACCCGGTGATTGTCCTGTGCATCGCAATAGCCATTTCTATCGGCCTGATAATATTTGTGGTTCCTGTATTTGGCGAAATGTTTGAAGACTTTGACGCTGCGCTCCCAGGTCCCACACAAGCGTTGCTGGACGTAAGCGCATTCCTCCAGAGTAAGGGCCTTTTTGTTTTCGGGGGAATCGCAATACTGGTTGTCGCATTCAAAAAGTGGAAACAAACTGAAAGCGGCGCCTACAAATTCGATCAGCTCATGCTCAAAGTGCCGGTCTTCGGAGAACTTAACCGAAAGGTCGCATCCGCAAGATTTGCCCGCACCTTTGGACAACTTACTCGTAGCGGAGTGCCAATATTAAACACACTTGAAATTGTCTCCGGCTCAACCGGCAACAGAGTCGCCGGACAGATCATAATGACCGCACGCGAGAGCGTCGAAAAAGGTGAACCCCTATCCTCTGCAATGATAAAGCAAACCGTCTTCCCGATCATGCTGGTCAGAATGATGCAAGCAGGCGAAAAAACCGGAAAGATAGACGATATGATGGATAATATCGCCGATTTCTACGATGACGAAGTTGATGCCATGCTTTCAGGACTTACATCACTTCTGGAACCTTTGCTCATGGTTTTCCTCGGCATCATAATCGGCGGTATCGTGCTCTGTATGTTCCTGCCGATCTTCAAGATGGGCGAAGTCGTCAGTGGCGGTTGATTTTCGTTTTTGCTAAACCTAAAAACTGCGAATTTCGCTTTACTTCTGATCAAGGTTATTTCTATATTGTCCATGCAATTGTAAAGACAAATACGGAAACAGTGATTTTTTTATGTCTAAACTTCTTCTAGTCGATGACGAACCCAGTATTCTCAGTGTTCTAACAACATTGCTGAAAGCAGAAGGATACGAGGTAACTGGTGCACTCGGAGGCGTAAAGGCCAAGGAATTGCTTCAATCCGAAGACTTTGACCTGATGCTCTCCGATATACGCATGAGTCCGATAAACGGCATGGAACTGTTAAAGCTGGCGCATCAGGAAAAACCGGCGATGGGTGTGATAATGCTTACCGCCTACGGCTCTGTAGAAACAGCCATAGAAGCTTTAAAGCTTGGCGCGTTTGACTATGTTACCAAGCCATTCAAGGTCGACGAACTTCTTATTACTGTGCAGCGTGCCCTTGATTACCGGCGAGCCCTGACAGAAAATGAAGACCTCCGGGCCCAACTGAACACAAAATACCAGCTTGAGAATATAATCGCAGAAAGCACTCCAATGAAGAATGTCTGCGAGATGGTCAAACGCGTAGCGCCCACTGATACTACAGTGCTGATATACGGCGAAAGCGGCACAGGCAAAGAGCTGGTAGCAAAGGCAATTCATTCCAACAGCCATAGAAAAAATAACAACTTCCTTGCCGTCAACTGCGCGGCCCTTCCCGAGCCGTTGCTCGAATCCGAGATGTTCGGACATGCCAAAGGCGCCTTCACCGGGGCTTCCTCAGAAAAAAAAGGACTCTTCGAAACAGCCGAAGGCGGCACCATCTTTCTGGATGAAATTGGCGCCATGCCCTTGAGTATACAAGGAAAACTACTGCGTGTATTACAGGAAAAGGAAATCCGCCGGGTAGGAAGCAACCAGAATGTACCGATTAATGTACGCGTCCTTGCAGCTACAAACAAACCCCTGGAGACCCTCATGCAAGAGGGATCCTTCCGCCAGGATTTATATTACAGAATCAGTGTGATTCCCATCGAGATCAAGCCTTTACGTGAACGACCCGAAGATATAATGCCCCTGGCCTATCACATTATCCAGAGCGAAACCCCCGAAGATCAGACCCCACCACATATAACCAGTGAGACCGCTGCGATACTCGAGTCCTACCAGTGGCCCGGCAATGTGCGCGAACTCGAAAACGCAATAAAACACGCCCTTACCTTTACCGAAGAGAATAAAATAACAAAGAACGTCCTGCCCCCGAAAATCGCCGCTACTCCAATAACCGGCCAGTCCGAAATACCTTCCAACCTTGAGGCAACACGCGCAAAGTCCCTTAAAGCCTTCCTGCGCTCCAAAGAAAAGGAATATCTCTTCCACGTTCTCGAACACACAAAGGGCGACAAAGAACAGGCAGCCAAAGCTCTCAACATCAGCCTCGCAACCCTATACCGAAAACTCCCCGACGCAGACACAACCTGATTCCCGCAACCGATACAACCAAAAGCTACACAATACCAAAAACTGCAAAAAACAGCAATAGTTTCGCACTATTGCACATCTGTGAACTCTCATTTCAGCTAATTTGCCAAAGAAGTTTCTATCTCTCGTAAGTCTCTTCATCCACAAGACATGTAAATAAGAAGCCAAACACATCACAAATTCCAGACACAGCTAAAATTGTTTCGCACTGCTGATAACTCGTTTCTCATGTTTGCTCCCGTGAGAAAGTAATCTGGTCTCCAACCAAGTCTTTTACACATGGATCCCTGCAAATTATTATGAAGTCGTCATCAAACACATTATTTTCAAGCAACTCTGGCTTTTGGCACGGCGTTTGCTTCTCTAACTTATCGTTGACATAACAACATGTCACTGGGTAGGTTCGCAACCCTTAAATCCTGAAAGGAGGAATGCGATGAAGAAGAAACAAGGTTTTACACTGGTAGAGATTATGATCGTGGTGGCGATCATCGGTCTGCTGGCAGCTATCGCGATACCTTCATTTGTGAAGGCTCGTAATACATCACGGCAGAACGCTTGCATCAATAACCTGAGGCAGATCGACGGCGCAAAAGAGCAGTTGGCGCTGGAACAGAATCTGACACAGGGCGAAACGCCTGCTTCTGCGGCCGTCAATGAATATATCAAGGGTGGAGTTACACCGGGTTGCCCGTCAGGTGGAGCATATACCTATGAAGCGATCGGAACGAACCCTGTGTGCAACATAAATGATCCGACACTGCACCAGCTTCCGACAGGAAATTAAACTCAATTCCACGAGTTTATGATCAAAGAAAAGGAGCGGTTCTATAGAGACCGCTCCTTTTTCTTTTTCCGGTTATCTTTCAAAAAACCAGACTTCTCTGGTAAGGCGCTGTTCATATTCTTCGGAATCCAGACCCCTCCGCCTCATCAGGCGCCTATATGCGGCAAGAACTTCCCGTTTATAAGGGAAAAGCCTTAGCGCCTTGATGTAATGATCTGCCGCCATGTCCAATTTGCCCTCCCGTTCGTAATATACACCCAGATTAGCCAAAGCCAGGACCCTGTTATGCCGTTTGGAATTGCTCGGTATTGGAGCAAATTTTGTCTCCGGCGAGTATCGCTTCGTAACAGATTCAACATCCGATGTGCGGTCAAGCACAAAACCCAGGTGCGAGAGCGCTTCAGGTTCTCTTCCGGATTTAAGCAGGATTGAGGCAAGAGTATTCCTGGCACGAAGATTCTCCGGGCTAGTTTGAATCACCCGGCTCCACATAACATGTTCAGAATAATACGCCTTGTTCCGCTGATGCGTACGAAAGCCCAAGACGGCCACCAGCAAGACAACACCGGCAACTATAATGGGCCGGCCGCGGGCAGAGCCCTTATGCACAGTCAGTCGGTACACTATGCCGGAAACCATCACAACTACACCGGCAAGCGGCATATACATCCTGTGCTCTGCAGCTATGTCGGCAAGCGGGATTACGCTGGAAGAAGGCGCAAGAAAGGCAAAGAACCAGACAATCGGAAATCCTGCAGATTTTTTAAAAATAA
>CAYSRM010000002.1:0-66414 GCA_964433435.1 uncultured Victivallales bacterium | reverse complement strand
GTATAGACATACTGCAATCTGGCGTTTTGTCAATTCGTGCCGTCGCAGTGGCGCTTTCCGCGCTCGCAGCAGGAATTCTGTGAGATATTCGGGCTAGTACTCCAGTCTCGAAGTTCACGTTTATTGGTATTGAGAAGATAGTAGAAAAAAAGATAAAAAATGTCAGGAATTCCGGGAAAGGCATGGCGGTTGCGGACGTGACTTAGTATTGTATCTGTCAAGCTAGCATAGCGCTTTGTGAAAATATCGCATATCGACGGCCTGGCCATGCCCACACTTACGGCGACAATACACCGGAAAAAAGAGAAGAGAATGGTTATTTAAATGACAGGATTGGGTTTACTTTTTAAGGGGAATAAAACAAAGTTTGCTGATGCCTTGAATTCTGAAGAAAAAAAGGCGGGACGGCGGCTGTTCAGACATTTTTTTACCTTAAACGGCATCTCGGTAGGATGCCTGATGAATCATGTTCTCGTCTTATACGCAATCCGCAACGGACTAAACGACGCTATGGTCGCTGTTATGGCATCTTTTGTTCATCTGACCATGCCTTTTATGCTCCTGGCTAAGCCTGCCATATCTCGATTCGGCGCCGCCCGCGTCAGGGGCCTGGGGTGGTTTTTGCGTTATATTTCGGCCGCGTTCCTTATTTTTGTCCCCATATTAGCAGCCACTGCTTCCCAGGCACTGACAACCGGACTGGTTATGACGAGTACGTTCGGTTTTGCTGTTTTTCGATCTCTCGGAATGGCAGCTCATACACCTTTACTCGGCGAGGTGACCGAACCTGCGGAAAGCGGCAGCTTCCTTTCTCAGGTTATGATCCGCAATGAAATCTCTTATCTGTTGACAATGTTCTCTATAATAGTTGTTTTGCGGTTTCTGGATGAGCTGTGGGTATACCAGATTATAATAGGCGCTGGTTGTATGGTAGGGTTTTATGCAAGTACAATAATAGTCCGTGTACCGGAATCTACCGCTCCTTTTCAATCGGCCAGAAAGCCTTATGCTGAAATTTTAAGCAGCCTTTGGGGAAATGTCCGGAGCAGAAAGCTTATGTTTGCCTGGTGTGCTGCCATGGTTTCTCATGTTGTTATTGTTCCGTTTATGATTATAGCGGTTAAAAACGGTTATGATGTATCCGATTTTGCCGCCTTGGGATTCGCTCTTATACTTATCCTGGGCGGGGTGATTTCCGGTTATGTTAACCGAAAGATATCCGACCGCTTTCAAGCGCGGACACTGCTCATCATGTATTGTATAGGATTGATGGCCGTGGCTCTTTTCTGGAGTCTGGCTCCGGCGGTTTATATACCGGTAGCTATAGGGATTGTTTTTTTTGTTGCCGGTTTTTGCAAAATGGGCAGTATAATAGGGATAAACAAATATTTTCTTGAAACAATTTCCCCTGTGGAACGAGTAGGCAATGCTTTAATTATGCGTATAGCGTCCGGAACCGCGGCCGGGTTGGGCGGTTCGGTGGTAGGCGGAGGACTCCTGGGCTTTCTGTCCGGTTTCAATCTGGATAGACTTGATGTTTACCGCTGGTATTTTCTGATAATCCTGGGTCTGCTCGGGTTGTTGCTTCTTGTATTAAGGAAGCTGGAAAACGACTGAGAAAGAAGATGATTGATCATTGTCAACATATGGAGCCCGTTTTTACTGAAGGGAAGATTCGCAGCGGCTGCGAAGCGCCATATCCTGCTGCGCAAGGCGGTAGTGTCAGTTCGCACTTCAGGTCTTTTCCGTTTGAGAGTTCAGGGTGTTCGAGATGAATTGCAGCGTTTCCGACTGCACATTTTGACCCGGGCCGGAAAACTCTATATTGGCGAGCAGGTCATTAAGAATGCCACGATCAACAACCTTTTTTAAAGTCGGCTTGTAACTGAAGTCATACATCCAGGATAATTGCATTAACAAAAAATCTCCAAGAGTTTTCACCGCGGAGAGATTGCAGCTTTTGCCCTGGCGGAATTCCCCGACCATTTCGCCGCACACGGTTCTATCAAGCTTTACTTCTGGCAGCATGTTCGGGAGATCCTTGAATCCATCCTTTTTCACGGAAGCAAGAACAATTCGATAGATATCCAGCTTATCGCAATCACGGATCATGGAAACAAAAAGAAGGCTCCTGACCGGCAAGCCATCAGGGATTTCCCTTACATTATGAAAGGCTATACCATCGAGCAACACGGCTTGTTCCATGTTACCCAGTCCGGAGAAAAGATCAATGTGCGAGGCAATCTCCCTTCCTCGCTTGCCATGGTCAACAGATGCAGCATCCGAAAAAGTTCTGAAATCGGTAAACTGAGAAAACCTGCCTATGTCGTGTACCAAGCCCAGAACTCCAGCAAGACATTGATCAGATGATGACCACCCTAAATCAGTGCTCAACTCCAGGGCTTCTTTCTCCACTTTCTCACAGTGTTCGAGTTTCAGTTGCAGCATCGGTTCAAGGATGCCGTTTTCGGACCTGAAGCCGTCTATATAACCCGCAAAGCGCTCCTTGATTTCCGTAAATTCCTGGCTTGTCATTACCGGCTCAGCCCAGCTTCTCCGCTCCTGAATAAAGTTCTGCTACCTTGATAACGGTTGCAGCAACGCCGGGGTGCTTATCGTTGTGCCACTGTTTCATTGAATCGAAGACCGGGCCTTCGGTCAAATAATCTAGTGACCCTTTTACCTGGTAGGCTTTGCGCTCTTCAGTCAGGAAGAGAAAGGACCCGAGGCTTCCATTTTTTATATTTTCCCGTGTTTTACAGAAGTAATTATCAACAACAATGATTCCAACATCCGGTTCATATCTGATCTCACCCACATAGATTGAATTCGGCATGCCATTCCCGTCCACAGTTGTAAGAATGCCTGGTCCTTCTTTCTTTTCCCATGCGGCTTTAAGAATCTCTTTGGCGTTTTTCATGTGTTTGTTCTCCTTTTGTTATACGGACGAGCGGGAGCGCGTCCCTCCATTTTCGTTACCATAGCAAACCATAAAGATTTCGCTATACTTCAAGCGTTATTTCTCCGGCTGGCACTTTTCTGTACTCGATCACTTTCATGCCCGACATTAAAGCGTTATTCGCTGCTGAATCAAATGGAATTGTTCAGGACAAATTCCCGAACCAACCCTGTACGTCTCGGAAAGCATGGGACCGATATCTTTTGTCTGCTTGTCATAGTGATTATGACAGGCTGTTTTTTCTGGCGAGTGGTTTAGCACAGGAAAGGAAGGGACTGGACCCTTTCCTTTCCTGCCGGTGTTCAACGCATCTCAATTATCTTTTTCCAGTTCACTGATGCGTTTGTTAATATTCTCCAGTGTGCCTTTCAGGTATTCTGCCTCGTTTTTCAACGTGTCAGCTTCCTGCTGAGCTGTAGGCTGAGGATAGGCTGAAGGATAAGGCACAGCGGATGCTGGCGCTGCATACCAGTTACCGCCCCAGCCACGTCCGCGTCTGAAGCCGCGTCCGAATCCTCTTCCCGGAATTGGATTGGCAAAACCGGGAGTGTTATACCCTGCACAGTATCCTGCTGTGCGACCTGTCATCGCACCCATTCCTGCTGGACCTGTTCCATCTCCACGTGGCATATTGCACCTCCTTTTTTTGTCAGGGGCATCAGCCCCATGATTTTATTGTTGTCCTAAGATAGACATGCATACAGTGTGCCAACAGCCTTGATGTACGGTAAGTTGCGCCCTGGCAGACAGATGGAGTCATTATTGCAAATGCTTGCTTGCGGCGTCCCTCTCGCATTTCACAACACTGCCCGGTTTGCAAGTCGGTATGTTGCAATGCTGTGCAGTCGTGTCAATACTGCCGCGCCCGCCGACTTGTCACACCGCAAGCCCGACGAATCCACCTGGGCGAAGTCGGGTCAGCCTTGCATTCCGGAATGGTTCTGCACATTCGGACCGGATGCGTTCGATAGTTCGCCGTTCTTGAATTTCTGTGCGGCTTCCCGTACGGTACCGCTTACGCCTGTGATCAATTTGACACCTGCTGCCTCCAGGGTTCGAAATGCATTGGGTCCGCAATTGCCCGTCAGAACCACCTCTACATTGTGTTCGGTCATCAGTTGCGCAGATTGGATTCCTGCTCCGCCTCCTGCTGTGGTGTTCGGGTTTTTTATCGCTTCCGAACTCATTGAGTCAATATCAACGACCAGAAAATAAGGACTTCTTCCGAATCGGGTTTCGATCTGGTCATCAAGAGTTTGTCCTTTGGATGTTACAGCTACTTTCATCTTTCCCTCCTTTATTTCAGATGGGTTCTGTCAAAAGTTGACAGAAGTTATTTTTCCCAACTCAGAACTCACACAAAACTTCCTTAACCCGCATATCTCACAGAATTTCGTAACTGCCTGTCTGCCATCCCCGCTCGCAACAGAAAACCTGTGAGATATGCGCCTTAAAACAAGAATTTGCGCAGATTCTTCACTTTTCTGTCAAACAGTTGTTAAGCATATACCATGCCAGAAAGACTTTATCTTTATAAGCTCCTAACTGGCAACATTCTAACCAGAAACGGACAAATCAAAACGCTGGGAATTCCCTTGCAATATGCAAGGTTGCAGGCCGTCGAGACAAACTGGGGGATCCTGTCATTTTACTGTTCTGGCTTGAAAAGGTTAAGACCTTGTTATAATCTTCGAGTTTATTTGTCAGGAAACGTTTGAAAGGTGCGTACCTATGCATATTGTTGTGTGTATTAAACAGGTTCCGGAAACAACAGATGTCAAGATCAACCCGGAGACAAATACGCTCATGCGCGAAGGTGTTGAATCGATTGTCAATCCATTTGACACTTACGCCATAGAGGAAGCTTTGCGCCTTAAGGAAAAGCTTGGCGCAAAGGTGACTGCCCTCAGCATGGGCCCTCCTCAGGCGGAAAAGGCTTTGCGCGAGGCTATTTCCATGGGGGTAGACGAAGCCATACTTATTTCCGACCGTGCATTCGCAGGAAGCGACACCTGGGCTACTAGCTATACAATGGCAATGGCCATCAGGAAGGTCGGAGATGCAGATATTATCCTTTGCGGGAAACAGGCTTCTGACGGAGACACCGCTCAGGTGGGACCGGGCATTGCAACACACCTGGAGATGCCCCAGATCACTTATACACGGAAAATAGAGGAAGTAAGCGAGACCGAAATAACAGCCGAACGTCTTCTTGAAGGCGGGTACGAAGTAATCAAGGCGCCTCTTCCGTGTCTGTTGACAGTTGTGAAGGAAATTAATGAACCGCGCCTGCCCTCCCTGAAAGGTAAGATGGCGGCCAGAAAGGCGGAGATTCCAACCTGGGGAGCGGCTGATATCGAGGCTGAGTCTTCCAAACTGGGCCTGGAAGGATCGCCCACCAAGGTTGTGAAGGTTTTTTCTCCACCTCCCCGCGGCGGCGGAGAGATTTTCGAAGGCGAAACATCCGAAACTATTCCGCAGCTTGTTGAAAAACTCAAAGATGTTGTAATTGAAAATGCTTCCTGAGGAGTAACTGTGAGCAAAGAACCAATTTCTGTAATAGAAAAGAACTGTGTGGGCTGTAGCTTGTGCGTCAAGGCCTGTGCATTTAATGCAATAGATATGGTCGAAAACGAAAGCAAGGATTCCTCGAAGGTTGCCAGGATTGATCTGACCAGGTGCACACTTTGCGGCGCCTGCATTGAAGCCTGTAAATTTGATGCCATCGAGATGGTGGAAAAGACAGCCGGTGCAACGGATCTTTCGGAATACAAAGATGTATGGGTGTTTGCCGAGCAGTTCGACGGCGAGATCCAGTCTACAGCTTATGAACTCCTTGGGATTGGTCGGAAGCTGGCCTCTGATTCCCAACAGCGCCTTTGCGCGGTATTGCTTGGTTCGGGCATTGAAGACAAGGCTTCCGAGCTAATTAAGCGTGGTGCGGAAGTCGTGTATGTCGTAGACAAGCCTGAACTTGAATACTTTCAGGATGAGATTTATTCCAAGGTTCTGATCGACCTCGTCAGAAAGCACAAACCGTCTATTTTTCTATCCGGGGCTACCACGGTAGGGCGAAGCCTTGTTTCCAGGGTAGCTGTATCTGTAGACGCCGGGCTTACAGCAGACTGCACCGGACTTGCCATTGACCCTGAAGAAGGTAATCTTCTTCAGACCCGGCCCGCATTCGGTGGAAACATAATGGCTACCATTGTCTGTCCAAATAACCGCCCGCAAATGGCTACTGTGAGGCACAAAGTCATGAAAGAGGCCGAGCCTGATGCATCGCGCACGGGAGAGACGAATCTTCTTGATGTGGAAAAAGCGCTGCTGGAAAGCAAGGCGAAACGATTGAAGTTTGTGCCTGAAGTTGAAACCACTGCCAATATCAGCGAGGCTGACATCATTGTTTCGGGCGGACGCGGCCTTCAGAAACCGGAAAATTTCGTGCTGGTGCGTAAACTGGCTGAAATGCTTGGCGCAGGTGTCGGCGCATCCAGAGCTGTAGTAGATGCCGGATGGATAGCGTATTCGCACCAGGTTGGACAAACCGGCAAAACAGTTTGCCCAAAGATATATTTCGCCTGTGGTATCAGTGGCCAGATTCAACACCTCGCCGGAATGTCTTCTTCTGATATCATTGTGGCAATTAACAAAGATCGCGATGCTCCGATCTTTGACATAGCAACCTATGGAATAGTCGGCGATCTGTTTGAAGTGCTGCCTGCCTTGACCGAATCTTTCCGCAAAGTCCGTGGGAAATAGATTGACAAAGACTTTGCCTGGAAAGACAATCGGGACACACAGCATACGGGGGTGTATTATGTTTTCTAGAATAGCTTTGACGATTACCGCAATTATTTCGCTATGCTGCCTTCCCGGCAAAGCATCGGAAGCTGCAGATGAGTCAAAGGTTGTTATCGTTCCTTCGCGTTATACTCTGGTCAAGCTGGGTTTCGACCTTGCTAAGCTTCGTAGCGTTAAATTGATGAGTTACCACGACAACACAACGACCAGCGAGACGCTTCTTTACGAGTGGAACAGAAGATTGAGGGCGTGGGATCCTGTAGACCTGTCGGTGTATCGCAGCGGAGGCGCTGTTGAGGACAACGTTGCCGCAATGGTAGTACTTATAGGCAGCGACAAGCAGATTCCTGCCAGCTTGATCAATGAATCTTCGTGGGCGGACACTGTTGTTAGAATCGAGTCTCTGGACATGGTCACGCTCGCAAATAGCCTGGACAGGATCTTTAATTTTTCGGCGGCGGAGTGGCGGTGGCTCTCGGGGAAATACGGTCTGAAGCTGAAAGATTTGAACGAAGATTTGAGGCGATGGGGTAAATACGGCAAACCCGGCACACAACAAAAGAAACCCGCTACCCAAAGCATTATAGACGAAACGACTATACAGCAAACGGAAAAAAAGATTGCCCCTTCAAGCCTCGTAATAGAGGAAGTGGCGCCACTTGCTGTTGAAGAAGAAAAAGACAATGCTGTGGTTATAGAGAAAGAAGACGCAGACATAGCCCCCGAAGACAAGTAGAGGCATCAAAAACCGGATCCCCACGGCCACCATAATGCGAAGCTTTTACGAGTAGCTAGCCCTGTATATCTCACAGAATTTCGTAGCTGCCTGTCCGCCATCCGGCGGAAGAGCGTGGAGAGCGCTGCTGCGGGGGCGCAAATCTTTTGGTCTATTCTCTCACCTGCCCTTGCCCCACAATAATATACTTGTAGGTGGTAAGTTCTTCCAGTCCCATCGGGCCGCGGGCATGAAGTTTATCGGTGCTGATTCCAATTTCCGCTCCCATCCCGAACTCCCCGCCATCGGTGAACCTGGTTGAAGCGTTAAGATATACAGTAGACGAGTCAACTTCTTTGAGAAATACATCCTGCACCTTTTTGTTTTCGGCAATGATCGCATCGGAGTGGTGAGAACCGTATTTGTTGATATGTTTTACGGCTGTCTGAACAGAGGGAACAACTTTGACTGCCAGTATCAGGTCCAGATATTCCTCGTACCAGTCGGCTTCTTTTGCTTCTTTAATGTCAGGGACTATCTTTCTTGCGACCGCATCGCCCCGCAGCTCAACATTAAGCTCAATCAGCCTCTTGGCAATTGGCGGCAGAATTTCTCCTGCGATTTTTTCATGAATCAGTAATGTCTCCATCGCGTTACAGACGCCAGGACGCTGGCATTTGGCATTTTCAACTATATTTATGGCCTTGTCAAAATCGGCTGATTCATCGATGTAAGTGTGGCAAACCCCCTTATAGTGTTTGATGACAGGAACACGAGCCTGCTCAGTAACAGTCTTTATCAGCGCTTCTCCGCCGCGCGGAATGACAAGGTCCACAAGGCCTTCGAGCTGCACCAGCTCTCTGACTGCATCTCGGTCGGTGGTATGTATAAGCTGGATTGAATCCTTTGGCATACCTTTGCTCTTGCCGCCGGTGATCAGAGCTTCAGCAATTGCACGGTTGGAATTCAAGGCTTCCTTGCCGCCCCTAAGTATAACTGCATTTGCCGTTTTAAAGCAGAGGACGGCAGTATCGGCAGTAACGTTTGGGCGTGACTCGTAAATGATACCGATTACACCTATGGGAACGCGTCGTTTGATTATCTCCAGTCCGCTGGGTCGGATCCATCGGCTGATCCTGGCGCCTATGGGGTCTTTTAATGCTGCAATAGCACGGATTCCCTTGATCATGTTTTTCAACCGCGCATCTGTAAGAGTAAGACGATCCAGCATGGCGGAAGAAAGCCCTGATGATCTGGCCGACTCCAGGTCTTTTGCATTGGCCTCTTTTATCTCATTGCGGCGGTCATCGAGGCAATCAGCCATGGCCATGAGAATTGTGTTCTTTTTGCGTGAATTCAGGAGTACTAATTCACGAGAAGCTTCCAGGGCTCTTTTTCCAAAACCGACTATTTCATCATGCAAAGTCATAGTATATCCTCACTTATTTACGGCCGTGACAACACCTTGATTCTCATATTCCCGAAGCGAGAACAATCGTTCCTGTATCTTCTCCACGCATAATTTTTTTCAACACCTGATCCTGTCTCCCGTTAGCGATTATGACCGAGCACCCGACTTTTGCGGCAGCCTGGGCGGCCTTCAGCTTGCTGTACATGCCGCCTTTGCTAAGGCTGGACTTACCGGGCCCGACCAGTTCGAATGTTTTCCGGTTCACAGTCTCCACATACCTTATGCGTCGCGTATGCCCGGATTTACCCGGTCTTCTGAGGCCGTCCACGGTTGTTAGCATTACCAATAGGTCCGACCTTATGAGCTTAACCAGCAGGGATGCAAGCAAATCATTGTCCCCCAATGCCAGGTCCGCCCGTATTTCTTCGTCGGCTACAACGTCGTTTTCGTTAACAATCGGTATTACGCCTTTGCGCAACATGTTTTCTATAGTACGTCTTGCGTTACTCAGCCGGATTTTGTGATGAAAATCCTGGTGTGTAAGAAGGACCTGGCCAACTTTGTATCCGTAGGAGGAGAACATTTCCCCATATTTGGACATCAGTCTTGTCTGGCCAACTGCGGCAGCCATTTGCAGGTCGGGCAGTGAAGTGGGCCGTTCACACATTCTTAGGGCCTGCATACCGGCTCCTATTGCACCGGATGTAACAACTACCACCTCGTATCCCTGTTTGCGCAGATCCGCAATCTGCCTGGTCAATGCTCTCATGCGCCGGACATCCGGCCTGCCGTTCTTCTGTACCAGCACACGGCTGCCGATCTTTACAACGATGCGCCTCACATCAACCACAAATTCCCTGTATTTAAGAGATGTTTTCATGTTCTTCCTGCGCCAAACAAATGTGAATTGGTATATATAGTGTAAGCATCCCCGCTATACAATGCAAAAAACCGGCACACGAGCTCGATTGCTTGACAAAAAGCCTCTGTAACAACATCATTGGCTGAGCATTCCGGCCAATGTGGAGACCTATAGGCCCTGGGCTGGAATGGCAATTGATGAACGGGCACAAAGGAGCGTCTAATATGAAGATTATAAATTCTTTTTCATTTTTTAGAAGGATGAGCTTATGTCTTCTTGCCGTGTTTATCGTCGGCCCTGATTTTTCTTTCGCTAAAACTGGAGGAAACGTGAAGCAGCTTTCCGGTCGTAACACTTCTTTCGCACTTGATTTGTATTCCAGCCTCAGTGAACAAGAGGGCAACCTCTTCTTCTCCCCGTACAGCATTTCTGCGGCTTTTGCCATGGCATATGCAGGCGCGCAGGGAGAGACCGCAGAAGAGATAAAACAGACACTCCATTTCTCTCAGTCGAAAGAGAGGCTTCATAGCACTTTTGAGGATTTGAATTCCAGGCTCAACAAACTACAGAAACAGGAAACGGTTGAATTGTTTATCGCCAATTCATTATGGCCGCAGAAAGATTATTCCCTGCGAGAAGAGTATCTGCAGGTAATGAGAAAGTATTACGATGCGGAAATCCAGGCTGTCGATTACAGGAAGAATCTTGAACAGAGCCGACAGACTATAAACAAGTGGGTTGCAGATAAAACACAAGATAAGATCAAGGATCTTATTCCACCAGGCGCTATTGACAGAATGGCCCGCCTTGTTCTGGCCAACGCCATATACTTCAGGGGCAAGTGGGAGAATAGTTTTTCTGAAGATAAAACCCGAGACCTTCCTTTTCGCCCGGGAAAAGAAGGCAAGACAATGACCCCAACTATGAAGCAGACCGGACAGTTCAGGTATTATGAAACCAGTAAGGTCCAGGTTCTAGCCTTACCCTATCGGGGCAAACAGGTTCAGATGGTGATAGTTCTGCCTCGGGAGCCCGGAGCGCTGCCCATGATTGAAAAGCAATTGCGGGGCAACCTGAACAAGTATTTAAGCAACTTAAAACCCCGCCATGTCGAGGTATACCTGCCCAGGTTCAGAATTTCATCAAGATTCCAACTGAACAAGACGCTTTCCGATATGGGCATGAAAACAGCGTTTGTTCCGAAGGCCGACTTCTCAGCCATTGACGGCACACAGGACCTGTATATCTCAGCCGCTATCCACAAGGCATTTGTAGATGTGGATGAAAAAGGAACCGAAGCGGCAGCAGCCACGGGAATTGGATTTACCACGACCTCCTTAAAGCCCAAACCAATCGTCTTTAGAGCCGATCACCCTTTTCTTTTCATAATCCGAGAAACGGGTTCAGAAAGTATTCTCTTTATGGGACGGGTTACAAATCCTTCGTAGAGTATAAGTAATTCGCATTATGTCTCCGAGACAACAAGTTGACTGCGGAGCGGGCAATTTGTCAATCATTGCACCAATCCGCGCCCCCCGCAGCAGCAGTTTCCACGCTCATCCGCCGGATGGCGGACAGGCAGCTACGAAATCCCGTGAGATATGCCGGTGAAACGGTCAGTTTCTCTTCCTCTTCCGTTTCTTTTTCTTCTTCCGCTCTTTGCTGCGCTTCCTCTTTTCTTTCCTGCGCATTTCCTGTGCAACCTGTTCATGTTCAGAACGTTTTGGTCCGATTTCATTGTTGCCCTCCGGCGGTGTTTGTTCCTCGCCGGAATCGGGTTGCTGCCGTTCGTCTTCCTGCTGGTCCTTGCCTAAAAGCTTGTTGATTAAACCCATTCCACTTTTCTCCGTTATGTGTTATATTTGATTAGCAATTCATGTGAATCGCTTACGTTCCTGTAAACGCTGCAAATGCTATCTTTTTGTGGAAAACTGCCAACAATATGTTTTCCACCTCTGGCGAAAACGGACTATTCATGCGCTGCACGAATAGTTGAAGTTTAGCAGTTTTCTCTTCCATTTTCTTCAATTAAATAAAAATTTCCCAAGCAAACCGCTCCAAAGGCAAGAAAAATCCATTATTGGCACAATTTGACTTGTCCAACTGTATCGCCCGGCCATTTGCTATGCATCTATGATAAGTCTACCAAGAACCGGAGAAGCAAACTCTTGAGTAATATAGTTAGTTCCAAACTCTGTATGCAACTCGGACGCACGTGTTTGGTGTTGTTCCAGTCGCGATATGGTTACACTGCCCATTTCTGTGCCGGCCTTTATTTCTGAGCAGTCGTCTCCTATAACCGGTGTGTTAGCTGGATCTATTCCCCGTTCATTATAGAGACTTTTCATTGCCTCATCCTTGGGTCCTTTTTCATGTAATTTCACCTGTTGGCACTGCGCCTCTTCAAGGCATGCTATCATCTCTCTTGACTGACTCAACAGAAATATTTGTATTCTTACGAGCAATTTGCGTTATGCGCACTGAGATATGCGGGTTAGCGGTTCGGCTGGTCAAGCTGCGCGACAGCCTAGAAGAACCAGACCGGGTTGACGATTAAAGTAGCTGTCCACCAAAGTTCGGGCCTCGCTTTCAAACCCAAAACGCTATGAACAACTTCTTCTTTCGGCTATTTCCCCATGGGAGTTCAGTAAGCTTCTTGAAAAGGAGAAGAGCGGCATCTCCTGCAACCCCGAAGAATGGATTGCTGAAGCTTGGGGCATGCCAAAACTTCGCCTTGTCCTTCTAACACCAACAATAGCCTGTCGTTCAACATCTCTGCCACAACCATTCAACGGTGATCCGGCCGATCAGTTCCGGTTGTTCATTCACTCGGCCGCTTACGTGCTGATGCACACCCTACGCGTCAATCTGCTGCGATCTTCCGAGCTGGCCCACGCCCAGTTCAACACGATCCGCTTGCATCTGTGGAAGATCGGCGCCCTCCCTGTGCCACACTATCCGTGTCACCAGTGAAATCCGTGGTTGAATTTCGTGTGCGTCAGTGGTCCAATACGCCTCGGACTTGACCTTGATAGATAGATCAGGTTAAGCTGCAATCCTCCAAAAAAAAGAGAGTAACGTAGAAGACAGTGCCTGGAGTGTAGGCAGGTTGCAGATAATGCGCTTTACCTCGCCTGGGCTCAGAACTGTCGGAAGGCTTCTCTTGCGTTTGAACTCAACGTCCCGGAGTTACATTCTGGACCAATAAGTTCTGTGTGTTCATGTTAAGCCGTAGTCCCGACTCAGTGGCGGAGGTCGGGACGAAGGCTGATTGCGTAGATGCGGCAAAGGGGGAAGGGAGAGAAAGTCATTTGTCATTGGCTCGCTTTGCTCGCGTCATTTGCGCCTGACGGCGCGTCATTGGCCTGCCCGCCTGCTTGCCAAGCTTGCGGCGGGCACGGCACGGAATATCCAATGATAAAGGGAAGAGAGAAAAGATAAACTACGAAAAGCGCGAAAGGGCAGCAGGTTGGTTGCTGGAAGGGAACAGAGCTATGACAGAGTTTATCCAGCATCCAGCAACCAACCTGCTTCCGTGTTGGTTGCGGCCAAAGGCCGCCTTAGGGGAAAAGAACAATGAATAGCAATCTCAACCTCGTGTTTGTTTTTGCCGATCAGTGGCGCTACCAAGCTGCCGGCTACTCCGGTGACCGTAATGTGGCGACGCCGAATATCGACCGTTTCGCGGTTCAAAGCCTGCATTTCACAAATGCCGTTTCGGGCTGCCCGGTGTGCAGTCCATACCGGGCATCCCTCATGACCGGCGTATATCCAAACCGTCACCGGGTAATGGTCAATGACCAATGCTTGTATCGTCTCTACGAGGGGCCCTTCCTCGGGGAGTGCCTGCGCAACACCGGTTACCGCACCGCATATATCGGCAAGTGGCACATCGACGGAAATGGCCGGAACGCGTTCGTGCCGCCAAAGCGGCGTCTCGGGTTCGATTGGTGGAAAGGGTTTGAGTGTTCGCACGACTATCAGGCATCGTACTACTACTTCGGCAACGATTCCCGACCGTACCAGTGGGAAGGGTACGACGCTGATGCGCAGACGGATGAGGCATGCCGCTACCTCCGAGAGGAAGCGGGGGAAGAACCGTTTGCACTGTTTCTCTCGTGGGGTCCGCCGCACAACCCGTTTGGCACTGCGCCGGCTCAATTCGAGGCGATGTACGATACGCAACGCATTCATTTGCCGCCGAACGTCCCCGAAGCATTCGCGGACCAAGCCCGCAAAGAGCTGGCGGGCTACTACGCGCACTGTTCGGCGCTGGATACGGCGTTTGGACGGCTGCTTAGCACCCTAGCCGCAACCGGCCGGGATCGGGACACAATAGTCGTGTTCACGTCGGACCATGGAGACATGCTCGGCAGCCAAGGGCATTTCAGGAAACAGAAGCCCTGGGCCGAGTCCATTTGTGTTCCCTTCCTCGTGCGGCATCCAAACGGCGCCGGACCGGGGACCGATGACACCCCGATCAATGCGCCAGACCTGATGCCGACGCTTTTGACGCTCTGTGGGGCGCCGATTCCCCAAGGGGTTCAGGGACGGGACTTCAGCCGCACTATCCTGGATGGCACCCCATCCGGAACCGAGGAGGCATTGCTGGCATTGTATCTGCCGTTCCATGACTGGCGCTACGCTAACGGGGGGCGCGAGTACCGCGGCCTCCATGGCAAACGCTACACCTATGTCCGCACCCTCGCTGGACCGTGGCTGCTGTACGACAATTCAGACGACCCGTGGCAGGTTCGTAATCTTGTCGACGATCCTACGCATGCGGCACGGGTTGCAGAGCTTGATGCCCGACTAACGGCTAGACTTTGCGATGTAGGAGATGACTTCGTCGATGGCCACGAGATTGCCCGCCGCGAGAACTTCGATCTCAATCAAGCGGGCGACATCGCTATCAAGCCGTCACAACTACCGGAGCCATACCCAAAAGGATATTGAACTTGGAAGCGCTCACAAAACAAGAAAGCGCCTATGCCTCATAAAGCTTTTCGGAGAGACACTGCTTTGAAAGGGTTGGTAACTTCTGAAATTGTTCCATATTGCAGCAGCACCGGGCCGGAACAATGCCTTGCAATTGAGAGTGCCGGACATAGAATGGTTTGATAAGCGGAGGATGCCTAAAAATGTCGAAAAATATTTTGATGGTCTTGGCCGACCAGCACAACGCTGGTGTATTGGGCTGCGCAGGCCATCACCAGGTGCGCACACCAAATTTTGATCAGTTTGCAGCAAGCGGCATGTATTTTGAAAACGCCTACTGCCAAAATCCCATATGTACACCCAGCCGCGTCAGTATTCTTTCCGGTCAGTATTGCCATAATCATGGCATATACGGTCTTTCGGGGCCGGCTCCGATGGGCCTACCCAACCTCATGCGCCATTGCAGGGCAGCCGGCTACCGAACAGCCGGGTTCGGCAAACTGCATTTGCCGAATTCGCCGCGCAACTGGCTTGCCAACGATCTCGATTTCTTTGGAGATACTTACGAGACGGTTGACGGCGAGCATGGCAAATCAGCCTTTCTGGAACATCTTGAGGCATGTGGGCTTCGCGACCTTGAGGATAGCTGGCATAATGAATTGAATTACGGAAAAGGACCCATCTCGCTTGATGCACGCCCGTCCATGCTGCCATATGAATATACTCAGGAGGTTTGGAGTGCGAAGCAGGCAATGGCATTCATAGAGGACGATGCCACCGCCCCTTTCTGCATCCAGATTGCATTTCAGAGGCCACACCACCCGTTGCTACCGAACGAGAATTTCTGGAACCTATATCCCGATGATCTGG
Organism: uncultured Victivallales bacterium; assembly: GCA_964433435.1. Taxonomy (GTDB): domain Bacteria; phylum Verrucomicrobiota; class Kiritimatiellia; order UBA8416; family CAYSRM01; genus CAYSRM01. The sequence goes on along the minus strand of CAYSRM010000002.1, from coordinate 50,855 downwards.
AACTGCCGAACTCGTGCGACACGGAGCCAGGCCATCGGCCGGCCCATTTCCAAAACAGGTGGCGAAGCCTTCGTCAAATGGATTGGGACTTCGGGCAACCTGGCGAAACCTACCGGGAAGGCGCTCGCCGCGCCTGGCGTGGCACCTTGGCGTGTATCAGTCAGATTGACGATGTCTTTGGCATGCTTCTTCAGTACCTGCAGGATCGCGGTCTTCAAGATGATACAATCGTGATCTATGGAAGCGACCATGGCGGCTACCATACCATCCATGGCCTTCCCGAAAAAGCTCCCGGGATTTGCTCAGATGCTGTGTGCAAAGTGCCGATGATCTGGCGTGTTCCCGGCCTTACACCCGAGGGTCACCACTGCAAGGCCCTCGTGGAAAACACAGATATCGCTCCCACCCTGCTCAGCTTGTGTGGTCTTCCCCCTATGGAAACAGTAGATGGCTCTGATATCACCCCTCTCCTTGAGGGAAAAGACACCTTTATCCATACCGTGGCCGTGACAGAGAACCCCTGGAGTAAAGCCCTGCGTTGGGGACCGTGGCGGATGGTGCATTATCAGCCCGAGATGTTTCAGGGAACGGACGTCGGAGAGCTCTACAACATTGATGAAGACCCACAGGAAAAAAACAATCTCTATTCGAATCCGGCCTATCAAGAGACTGTAACGGAGGGTCGTCGATTGCTGCTGGAATGGCTCATTCGGACTACCCGCATTACAACAAGCCACCCGGCGCAGAGATCCCGACTCACTGGAAAGGGACTAAGAGGAACCTATCACTACCCATTATGCGGGGATGGTCGGGCGCCGAATTCCATTCAGCCCACCCACCTGGACAATATTAATCAAAACTACATATAACCCAAATTTCGTTCAGCATGAAATATGATCGCCTTTAGATGGAGAAAAAGATGACACGACCAAACATTCTGTTCATTTTAGCTGACGATCTAGGATGGTGCGATCTCAGTGCAGACGGGAGCTCCTTCCATGAGAGTCCGAACATTGACCGCATCGCAAGAGAAGGCATGCGGTTCACACAAGGGTATGCAACTTGCCAGGTTTGCAGTCCATCTCGTGCCAGCATACTCACGGGTAAGTATACCCCAAGACATGGTGTGACGGATTGGATAGGTGCATCAAGCGGCGAAGCCTGGCGTAAGGCCGGTCGCTTTAACAAGCTGCTCCCACCAGCATATGAACATGGACTTAGAGCTGATGAAATCACGTTTGCTGAAGTCATGCGCCGTGCAGGCTACCGCACTTTCTTCGCAGGAAAATGGCATTGTGGTGAAGAGGGCGCCTATCCTGAAAACTTCGGGTTTGAGGTCAATAAGGGCGGATGGAAGGCTGGCAGTCCGGTTGGCGGCTATTTTGCGCCATGGCAAAACCCATCGCTGGAACCGGGCCCGGACGGTGAGTCCTTACCTATCCGACTTGCAAATGAAACGGCGCAGTTCATTGCCGATCATAAAGACGAACCGTTTCTTGCCTACCTTTCTTTCTATTCTGTGCATGGTCCGATCCAGACAAGCAAAGATAGATGGGAAAAGTTCAGGAAAAAAGCAGCCATGCAAGATATACCTGACAAGCGCTTCATCTTTGATAGAAGGCTGCCAGTTCGGCAAGTTCAGGATTGTCCCATTTATGCAGGTATGATTGAAGCCATGGATGATGCAGTTGGTATACTCTTAAACAAACTTGATGAATTGAGTCTGGCAGATAACACGTTTGTCTGCTTCACCTCGGATAACGGAGGCGTATCCTCAGGCGATGCCTACCCGTCATCCATGCTTCCGCTCCGGGGAGGAAAGGGACGGCAATGGGAAGGGGGCATACGCGAACCGCTTTATATCCGCATGCCCGGACACATTGAATCGGGCACTGTCTGTGATGTGCCTGTCTCCGGCATCGACTTCTATCCTACTTTCATGGATGTAGCCAAGCTTCAGATCCCCTCCGATCAAATTGTTGACGGGAGGAGTATCCTCCCTTTACTGATGGGAGAGGAAAACAGGGATCTTGCTGAACGTGACCTCTTCTGGCACTACCCACACTATGGCAATCAGGGCGGTGATCCATCATCCATCATCAGAAGTGGTGATTGGAAGCTTATACACTACTATGAGGACTATCAAGACGAACTCTATAATCTTGACTGTGATCCAGGCGAACAAAATAATGTGGCGGCCACCCATGCAAAGCGCGCAAAGGAGCTACGCCGGCGCCTGAACCAGTGGCTATTTGAGACCGATGCAAAACTGCCCGCCCGCGATCCGCAATATGACCGCGCGGCGGAAGAGGCATACTTGCACAAGCTGAAACATGAGCTGATGCCACAGCTTGAGGCCGAGCACGCCGAATATCTGAACCCGGAGTGGCAACCGAACGAGGACTGGTGGGGAAGCCACGTAACCATTGACTGACCAACAAGAATCAAACAAGCAGCTCAACTTGCCCTCAAAGCCGACACAGTGCAAAACTTGTGGATTAAAATGAACACATTGTGCGGTTGAACCGGTATATATTAATCCGGTAGAAATCAGAAACATCAAGAACAGGAGCATATTGGAAAAGAAGTGGTATCTGAATAACTACAGATTGAGTGCTTGCGGCAGAGTATGCACTTGCGCAGCCTGAAGGGCCGCTATTCGATAGCCCGGGATAAAATCCTGAAGTTCAGAAGAGACAAAATAAGGAAACCCTCGAAGGTTCCTGTCTCAGGTCAGGCAAATGCCCGGCGGTACAGGCGTCAGGCTGCTTCCTTCTTGCCACTTGCCCGGTACTCTTGATAGAACATGATCTAACCTAAGGAGGATTATTGATGAAACGATTTCTAATGCAGGTGATTGTCGCTCTTTTTCTGGTATCTTTATGCCTTAACCTTTCCGGCTGCAAACAGAAGTCTGACAATAACGACCTGATTTTCGCCGTCGGTGTGGAGTTCTTTGAAAGGCCCGACGGCTTCAAGAAACTCCTCGAATCTTATGACTTCCAGCCGGACACCGGCAACATAAAGAAAATGTCTATCGGCCTCACGTACAAGGCACTGAGGAACGAACAGGTCGACGTGGCAATGGGTTTTGCAACTGATGGACGGATTGACGCTTTCGGATTCATCGCGCTTGAAGACAACAAACAGTTCTTCCCCGTCTACAATCCCGCTCCAGTAATCCGCAAGGAGGTCTTAGACAGGCATCCGGAAATTCGCGACACACTGGCTCCGCTAACGAAAAAACTCACTACTGTAACCATGCGCAAACTCAATAAGCAGGTGGATGTGGAACACATAAATGAGCAAGAAGTAGCTGCAAACTGGCTGCAACAGCAGGGACTGATAGACAAACAACAGGAAACTGAAGATAAAAAGGCTTCCGGGACAAAACCGAAAATCATCGTCGGTGGAAAGAACTTCACAGAACAGTACATCCTTGCCCGGATGGCCGCCGCTCTTCTTCAAGAGGCGGGTTATGAGGTCAAATTGAAAACCGGGGTAGGTTCGGAAATCGCAAGGAAATCGCTAATCAACGATCAGATCGACCTCTACTATGAATACACCGGCACCGCGTATACGGTTTTTTACGGCCAGAGCGATCCAGACATAATGCGCGATCCCGTGAAAGTATATGATTGGGTGAAAGAGAAGGACAAAGTAGAAGGGCTTATATGGCTGGACCGTGTCGACTTCAACAATACTTACACTCTGCTGATGCGTGAGAAACAAGCCCAAAAACTAGGCATCAAGTCGATCTCCGACCTTGCATACCATGTCAGTAATCGGCCCGAATAAACCATAGACCTCAAGCTTTTGCGATCGGAAAAACATGATAGCTGAAGGATACAAAAAGGCTCTTGAGATGCTCGAAGCCTGCAGTAGCGGGGACGGGTTCCTGGCTTCGACAAGCGGGACCGCTAATTACCAAAGGATATGGGGCCGCGATGGATCCATCATGGGGCTCGCCGCGCTGTTAACCGACGACGAAAACCTCATCCTCTCCTGTCGCCGAACACTCGAAACCCTCAAAAACAACCAGGGTTATCACGGCGAAATACCAAGCAATGTGGATCCAAGAACCGCAAGAATCAGCTACGGGGGCTCTGCCGGCAGAGTTGACGCCAACCTCTGGTTTGTTATCTGCTGCGGAGAGTATTGGAAGAAAACAGGCGACGACGATTTCCTTGAAGAAATGCTTGATGCAATAGAAAAAATTCATTTCCTTCTTGGCGCGTGGGAATTCAACCAGCGAGGACTTCTGTATATCCCTGAAACCGGCGACTGGGCAGATGAATTTCTACACAACGGATATGTACTCTATGATCAACTCCTCTATCTCCAGGTTCTCCGAACATTGTGCGAAATACGCAAATACGTCCACGGCACTCCTGATCACCGCCTGAAAGAACGCGAAGCGCGGCTCAAAAACCTTATCAGGGACAACTACTGGTTCAGCCAGGATGACGGCGTCCCGGAATATGTTTACCATGAAGTGATCTACAGGAATGGCAAAAAAGCTGCCCGGGCACGCAAGGAGGATCGTTACTGGATGGCTTATTTCACTCCCCATGGATACGGGTATCGCTTTGACTCTTTCGCAAATGTTCTTGTATCTCTGCTTGATGTCGCAGGAGCAGACCGCACAAAAAAGGTGGATGAGTACATCACCGAGAAACTGGTCATGGAAGGAACCACCCTCATGCCAGCGTTCCACCCGGTAATCAAACCGGTTGACGACGACTGGGAAGAACTGCAGGCCACGTATTCCTACAAATTCCGGAATTCACCCTACGAATACCACAACGGAGGTCGCTGGCCGTTAATCTCAGGCTTTTACGTAGCGGACCTTTCCCGCCGAAACAAAAAAGATCTGGCTCACAGGTATACCAAAGACATCGACCGCGCCAACTCCTCCCAGATGGATGGAGAACAATGGAGTTTTCCTGAATATCTGCATGGACGTGACTTGACCCCCCAGGGCACAAAAAACCAGGGCTGGAGCGCTGCGGCCGCAGTCATCGCCCATCAGGCATTAAACGGGAAAAAGGTGTTTGAGATCCCCTCCCCTTGCCAATCCGAACAGGACTGATCATCCCGAACCAGCGCCGAGTATCCCTTTTCGCTTTTTTTTGGCGTGCCTGTCGCCTTCTCATTTATTGTCGCCATGGTCTTCGGAGTGCTGGCGTACATGTGGTTTGACGGGAAACCAGCCCCAGGCGTTATCCTGTTTGCCATCCGGCGGAAAGACGTGATGTTCGCGGCGTTGCCAAAGGTCCGAGTTCAGGCTGGCTGCGGGTGCATGTTACTATCTGGTTTTCCTGACAGCACAAATAAACCTGAGTCAGCTTTTGGCACGGTTGTGGACAGAAAAGTCAAACTCGGCGATGACGAAAGTGTGGTCTGAAGGTTTATCCCATTTTCGCGGTTCCACATCTATGTAGCAGTCTTGTGATGTATTGGCAAGGGGCCCGGTTGCAAGGATGTGGTCAACGCGCCAGCCGATAGACCGCTCAACCGCGTTTTTTGTCCGGTAGTCGAAAAAAGAATAATGTCCCGGTCCCGGGTGGTGTGTTCTAAAAACGTCAACAAAACCCCATGAGACTGTATCCCGGAAAGCCTCTTTAACGTCTTTGTGAAAGCAGACATGGTTGGATTGTCTTTCGGGATTGTGAACATCTATCGGCGTGGGCGCTATATTGAGGTCGCCAGTCCAAAGCACTTTCTGTCGTGTCGTAAATCGGGTTTGAAAAAAACTTTTGAGGCGGTTAAACCAGTCCAGTTTATATTTGTAAGCAGGATTCGTGATATCCCGACCTTGGGGAACATAGGTGTTTACCACGTGAACCTGTCCGAACTTTGCATAAACAAGGCGGGTCTCATCTTGAGAGCCCTTTCCGTCGCAAAATCCGAAATGGATTTTGTCGGGGGGTTGAAGCGACGCTATTGCCACGCCATTGTATCCTTTTTCGCCATGGAAAGATACGTAGTAGCCCAGTTTTGAGAATTCATTTCGGGGGAAAAATTCGTCCTGTGTTTTGGTTTCCTGGATGCAAAGGATATCCGGCCGTTTTTTCTTGAGCCATCTCTCTGTTATAGGAATGCGCGCTCTGATGGAGTTTGCGTTGAATGTGGCAATCTTCATACATTATACCGGTTGCAGTCAGGAACTATACTTAAGTTCGCCCTGGAAAGTGTACATAGTGGGCCCGAGGAGTGTGACGCTATTTACGTCTTCTCCATGCAGCCTGAAGTCAACAATAAGCTTATCTCCCCCCGCAGTATTGACGGATACGGGAGGAGAGACCGCACCCGAAGCAGACGCAACTATTGCCGCAGCTGTGATTCCCGTTCCGCATGCGAGGGTTTCATCTTCCACGCCTCGTTCGTATGTACGGATAGATATTTCGTTGGCGCTGTCAATGGCAATGAAGTTGGCATTTGTGCCTTCGGGACTGAATGCCTGGTGATACCGGATCTCTGCCCCGACACTGTTGACATCAAAACTCCTGAGTTGGGAAACTTTTACAATAACATGCGGGACTCCGGTATTGACAAAATCGTATACTATTTCGCCGTTGCTTATCCTTAGTTTGCGGTTCATGGCAAGGTCGGCAGGGCTGGTCATGAAAAGTTTAACATCCGTCCCCTGCATTTTGGCTTTCAGGTTGCCCGCCGCAGTCTCAATACACATGTTTTCAGGAGCCAGTTTCCTGTCAAAGGCATACCTTGCAACGCATCTTGCGCCATTGCCGCACATTTCAACTTCTTTGCCGTCGGGATTGAAAAATCTCATCCTGAAGTCTGCTGTTTCCGATTGCTGAACGGCGATAATTCCTTCGCAGCCTACTCCGGTTCGCCGGGCAGCTATTTCTGCAAGCCATTGGCGGTCTTCAAAAGGGAAGGTATTATTGCGGTCGTCCACAAGGATGAAGTCATTACCTGCGCCATGCATTTTTGAAAATGGTATAACCATGAAGCTCCTTATCAGAAAAACCAGTCCAGCCATTCGGATACCGTTTCCGCGATATCCTTTGTCTTTTCCCCCGTATTGTCTGTCAGAGAAGGATAAGGTTGTTTGCCCTGGATCTGGCTCAGGTCCGCAAGGATTTTAAGACTCTCGGCAAGTACCACGTCTCTGTTTGTGTCGGGTTCCTCCCGTTCCCACGCAGAAAGCTCTTCTTGCAGCTGGGAAACCTTGCGTTCGGTGGCTGCCAGTTTCATGCGTTTTTCAAGCTGCAGGGGCACTTTCCCACTATCGTACATTTTTTCGATTCTTTGCAACAGTTCGATGTACTTTTCAAAACCTGGATTCGAGTCCCGGCGCTGGCGTGATTCTTTGCGAAGTTGCACCGTTGCCTGACTCAAGTCCGCCAGGGGAACGTATTGCGCGGGATGTGTACGGGTCCACTCGATGGCATTCTGGAGGTGGTCTTCGCCGATCTTCATATAGTCTGAAGGTGAAGGCAAAATGATATCCGGGGTTATGCCCTTGAGTTGCGTTGATGCTCCGGAAATACGATAGAAAAGAGAGGTAGTAACCTTTATCTTTCCATGATTCTCGTCTTCGTCCAAATCGGTAATTGCCTGTACGGACCCTTTGCCGTGTGTCTTGGAGTCGCCTATGATTATTGCCCGTCCGTAGTCCTGCAAGGCTCCTGCCAGAATTTCAGTTGCGGAAGCGCTCAGCCGGTTAACCAACACTACCATTGGGCCCGCGTAGCTGACTGAAGGATCCTGGTCGCCAAGCCAATTTTTGCGCCAGCCCTTTCTTATCTGAACAACGGGGCCGGTTTTGATGAACAGCCCGGTCATGTGTACTGCTTCCGGCAGATAGCCGCCCCCGTTATTGCGAAGGTCTAGAAGAATTCCGTCTACATTATCATTTTTGATCTGATCCAGGATGTTTCGGACATCTCGGGAAGAACTGCGGTAGTCTTTCTTGTTTTGCATACTAGCTTCGACGTCTGCATAGAAATTCGGCAGTCTGACAACGCCAAGCCTGAAGGATTTTTCCTCGTGGGTTATTTCTTCAACAGAGTGTTTCGCGGCCTGTTCCTCAAGTTCTACTGTATCTCGAATAATATCGATTTTCTTTGTGGTGGATGCTGTAGGATCCGATGCGGGGATTACCGTCAGGACGACCTTGGTGTTTTTTTCACCGCGTATAAGCCGGACTGTTTTGTTCAAAGGCAGATGGCGGACGTCGCTGGGTTCCTTATCTCCCTGCGCTACGGCAATAATCCTGTCTCCCGGCTGAAGCCGGCCATCTTTGTCGGCAGGTCCGCCGGGAATTATCCTGACCACCTCCGCAGTGCCTTCAGTAGATTTGAGCAAGGCTCCGATGCCAACGAGGGAAAGTTTCATTTCTATGTTGAAGTCTTCAACGGAACTTGGAGACAAATATCCGGAATGAGGGTCGTAAGCATGGGCAAAGGATGTAAGATACCGCTCCAGAACCCATTCGGCATCGTAATCCTGCAATACAGTATTGAGCTGTTTGTATTGCTTGATGATCTCATCCTCGGGTGTAAGAGGCTTCAGTTCATTATCAGCATCGTTTTCTGTGGCGTCACTATTTTCCTTTTTGTTATTTTTCTCTTTCTTTTCTTCTACTACTTCTCTTGCCTTTTCCTGCTCGGCCAATTTTTTTCTTACAGCATTCTGGACGTAGTCATTCTTTATTTTTTTTCGCCATATTGCGTTCCATTCTTCCTTGTCCCGTGGCCATGGCTCCTTCTTTCTTCTCCACCTGTATTCTTCGTCCTTTTCAAGATCGAATCCTTTTTCAAGAAGTTGTTTGACATATTCGAATCGATTCTGAACGCGTTCTTTGTAGACTTCGAATACTTCGTAGGCGAAATCGACTTGCCCGGCCTTGAGCTGATTGTCGAGCAGTTGCTGTTGCTTCCTGAAGTTTTCTATATCTGAGGCCAGAAAATAAACCCGGTCAAAATCCATGGAGGCCAGGTAGTTAGTCCATGCTGTTGCTGCGATCGCATCATTAAGCCGTGTTCTTGAGAGATGTTTGCTAGGAAACGTCTTTGCGAAAACGGTTGATATAGTGGAGAAGTCCTCTTCGGGCTTCAGGCTGTCTGCTGTCGCCATTGTGCTGATCAGAACAGCGGCAATGCAGCAGAGTACGCCAGAAGAAAAGGAGTTAAAGCTTCTATTAAACATGTGTATATATCTTTAGTTTAAAGCCAAAAAAAGGCGGGAAACAATGCATGAGTATTTACAATGTAGCAATTGTTTCCCGCCTGCGCAAGTTTGTTTGTGCGTTGCATGAGTGTTTTCTCATGCATTGCACTCGCAATGTGTGCTTCAGCCGGACAGCACTGCGTCTTTGCACGCTTTGGCAACGCGGAATTTGACGGCGGTCTTGGCGGGAATATGAATCTCCTCGCCTGTCGCCGGGTTTCTTCCCATACGCGCCTTGCGGTTAACCAGCACAAGCTTTCCGATTCCGGGAATGGTAAATCCATTCCTGGCTTCCTGGTATGCCAGCTTAGCCTGTTCATCAAGCAAATCCGATACCTGTGCTTTTGATAATCCTGTTCGTTCTGCCAGCGATGCAATGGTTTGAGTTTTTGTCATTTCTCGTTGTTCCTCCTGTTGAGTGTTAAAAATGGTGACGGCGGCACTCTCTAAAACGATGGTTTATAAATAACCCTCCGCTATCCTGATGCCAGCCGACAATACTATTTTTATGTTAAAGGGAAGTTAATACAAGCAGTTTTTTGCCCTCGGCAATTCTTTATGGCCTCTTGCTCTGTTTGTGTTTTACATGTATCATCCTTAAAAATGCTTTGCGCTGATTGCAGAAAAATTATGCGAAGTGTATTGCCGACGCAGGGTATTTTCCTGCCGGGTTATTGATTCGCCGTTGCGATGCGAGGAAGGAAGAGGTAGATGAAACTCAAGAATTTCTTTATAAAAAGATATGCGGTGAATGGATCTAAAGACCCGAACCTTTCGGCCCATGATCTGGTGCTCCAGCAGCTCGAATGTCTTCCCGAAAACTATACCGTGTTCTGCGATGTCGATTCAGAGCATGGGCCTATTGAGTTTGTAGTCGAAACTCAACAGGGCGCTGTAATTCTTATAGAATCACAAGAGGATCCCGGAAGAATTGGCGCTCATGATCACGAGTTGCTGATAAACGAAGTTCCGGATCAGAATCTCATTCCGTTGATAGCGGAGAAGACACGTTGGTTGAAAGACTTTATAGGAAAAAAAACCGGCAGGAAGGTTTGGGTCCATGCGGCACTGGTGTTTGTAAATACACGTGTCCGGCCTTTTCAGCTTCTCCATGTCAACATTATGAGTCAGAAATATCTTTTGAAATTCATTGATAAGCACAAAGCGGACAAAGGCATACACATGTCGCCCGGTGCGGTCCAGCGAGTACAGAAACTACGTCCTGATTTTCTCAAGTAGCAGGAGGCCCGATGTCTGTTGAACACCACTTTCTGGGATGGGACAGAACCTTTACTTCCAGCCTCTGCGATTTTCTGCTTCGCGGCAAGCATGATGCCCCTATAAACCTTGAAAGAGATATTGTTGTAGTCCCGACGCGGCATGCGGGGCGCAGGCTCAGGGAGGCGCTCGCTGTGAGGTGCGAAGAACTGGGCACGACCTTATTTCCGCCTGCAACTGTTCAGCCGACCTTTTTCCTTAAAGCCGACAGCAATTTGGAATTGGCTTCACCTACAGCGATTTCAGCGGCATGGTGCCGATTACTTCTTGATATCGACCCGGGTGAATATTCCGGTTTCTTTCCCGGGCCGGTTCCCGAGCAGAACGGCTCCTGGGCGGTCCGAACCGGTGAACTGATACAGTCCCTGCGTAATGAACTGAGTGATGGGGGAATGACAATAAGCGGCCTGGTTGCTTTGCAGGGAGAAAACCTGGAAGAGCCGGAGAGATGGCAAGACCTGGCCGAGCTTGAGCGGTTGTACCTGGAAAAAACAGGCGACCTTGGCATGCAGGACCCCTGTGTCTATAAAATCAACAGGGCAAAATCGCCCTTTCTGGAAAAGGACGTCGAGCGTATTACACTTGCCGGGACGCCGGACCCTCCCGGACTAGCTGTCACAGCGTTGGAATCACTTTCCCGGATAGTGCCGGTTTGCGTCCTGATTCATGCGCCCGTGGAATATGCCATGCATTTTGACCAGTGGGGACGGACCATACCCGGTAAATGGCGCGAAGAAGAGATATTGATACCTGAAGAGCGCCGCAATCTGATTCCGTGCGCGAACCCCGCAGAACAGGCAGCAAAGGTTGTTGATCTGATTCGTGAAGAATCGCCGGCTGATGCGGATTTATTATCCCTGGCTGTCCCGGACAGATCTTTGATTCCGTTTCTTGACACTGAACTCTCGAATCATGGTCTTTCTGCCTTTGATCCGGCGGACCAACCGGTGTCGAACCATCCGTTGTGGCGCCTGATTGAGCGCGTATTTGATCTGGTACGCGAAGGCGGATACGCGGCAGTGGCGGCTTATCTTAGACATCCCTATGTTCTTGAGCATCTCTGTGAGACCGTCGGAGTCACTGCCGAATCTGTGCTCAAGGAAATGGACGCTTTCCAAAACGAGCATCTGCCACTTGACTTCTCTGGAATGGTCGATTTTCTCGTGCAGAATCCTGTAAACGGTCAAAAATATCCTGCATTCACTGAAGTAGTCAGTACGATTTCTGGACAGGTAAAGCCATTCACGGATGCGCCCCCCGAGGAAGCGCTTCGAGAATTTCTTATGGATATACTTTCGACGCATGTGCCCGAGGAGGCTTCCCGGCGGAAAGAACTTATTAACGTCGCCACTGCTGTTGACGAGGTTCTGCATGAGTTCAGCGAGAATGCAGCCTCTATTCTTGCGAAAATCGAAGGTCGGCACAGGTTGGAACTTCTGGCCGCAAGGCTGGAGAATCAGACCTACAGGAGTGATCGCGGGAACGCATTGCTGGATATGGAAGGTTGGCTTGAGCTTTCTTTCAATGCGGCGCCTTTTCTGGTGGTAACCGGCATGAACGATGGATTTGTGCCCGACACACATGTGCAGGATGTCTTGCTTCCTGATGATTTCAGAAAGAAAATCGGACTGAGGAATGACGATACAAGACTGGCCAGGGACGCTTTTCTTATGAAGACTCTCATTGAAACCCGCAAAAGGAATGGGAGGGTCGTCTTTCTTACGGGCCGGACATCTGCACAGGGAGATCCGTTGAAACCTTCGCGGTTGCTTTTCCGGTGCAAGGATTCGGAGCTGGTTGACCGTGCTTCGCGGCTTTTTGCACATATTTCGCCGCGCAGGATCAACTGTCCGCATTCAATCAGTTTCCGGCTGAATCCCAATTTTCCGGATTTGCGGAAAAAAAGCAGTGTGCAGCGGCAAATGAGCGTAACCGCCTTCCGGGATTACTTTGCCTGTCCTTTCCGCTTCTACCTGAAGCGTGTTCTTGGAATGGAGAAAGTCAGCGATGAAAAGATGGGGCCTGATGCGCTGGATTTCGGCATTCTTGTTCACCACGCATTGAGAAAGATGGCTGAAGACAAGAAGTACCGCTGCTGCGAAGACGAGAAAGCGCTTTCGGCTTTTCTTACAGAGAATGCTGAAGCGTGGGTTATTTCCCGCTATGGCAGATCGTTGTCTCTACCTGTTGAGATAGCTCTTGATGCGGCTGTTCAGAGGCTTAAGGCAGCCGCTTTGCGGCATTCTGAACTGGTGGCCGAAGGCTGGGAAATAATTCTCTGGGAACAGCCATGTGAGATAGAAGTATGTGGGATAAAGATCAAAGGTCAGATCGACAGGGTGGACAGGCATAAAGAGACAGGCGCGTTACGTGTACTTGATTATAAGACAACAGACCAGGGTCGCACACCCGAACGGGAGCATCTGAAAAAAGCCGATGCCGATATGCTCGAGTATATGCAGGCCAAAACAGGAAAGAAAAAAGGGAAATGGGTTGACCTTCAATTGCCACTGTACGTGAGAATGTTGGCCAAGACCTATGGTAAAGAGGGTTTGATCGAACCGGGCTACTTTAACCTGCCTAAGGCTGTCACTGAGACCGGAATCATCATGTGGCGGAACTTCAGCAAAGATCTAGAAGCTTCTGCCGTTGCATGCGCAAAACAGGTAATCTGCCGCATAAAGAACGGGATCTTCTGGCCGCCCTCGGAAACCGTTGGCTGGGAGGATGATTTCGCCCATCTGTTTTACGGCAGTTCCGAAGAGTGTTTTTTCCCTGTTGAGCAGGAGAACTCAGAATGAAGCCGATACGGAATACAGCCATCTCCGCTTCTGCGGGAACAGGAAAGACTTTTCAGCTTGCGCACAGGTATATCAATCTGATGCTTGCAGACGTCTCTCCTGCGCGGATCTGTGCCCTGACTTTCTCCAGGAAAGCTGCCGGTGAGATATTCGAGAGTGTTGTGCGCAATCTCTGTGAGGCGGCTTCGAGCGACGCAAAGGTCAAGCAGATTGAAGCTATTACCGGCAGGAAAACAGCCGGCTGCCCGACTTTCCTTGATTGTCTGCGCAACTTTTTGCACAACCTGCACAATCTGAATATAGGAACTCTTGACAGCTTCCTTATAGGGGTAGTGCGGGCATTCCCCCTTGAGCTTGGAGTTGCCCCCGATTTCCGTGTTTGTGATAATGAAGGTGCAGCAGCTCAGATCATGAGGCAGAAGGTGCTGGGCAGGATATTAAACCCTTCTCTTGTCGGAATCCGTGCACAAAGACGGTTTCGCGAAGCATTCAAGCAGGCTACGTTCGGTTATGAAGAGAAAGACATGGGAAGGAACCTGGATCAGTTTATAAGCTCGATGAAGTCGTATTACGACCTTGCACCGGACTCTCAGCGATGGGGCAACGAAGACCTGATATGGCCGCAGGGTAAGCAGTGGCAGGAAAAGACCGGGGAACTTGGGCAGGCGGAAGACACAATTAAAGAGTGGGCAAAAGATCTGCGCGCACCGGATAAAATGATTGAAGGGCTGGAAAAAATCGTTGATTTTGCGGCCAACTACAACACGAGTTCACTTTGGGACGGCAGTATAGAGAACGTGATTTTTAAAGAACTCATGTCACTAATCGCATCTCTTAATGGAAAAAGCGCCAATCTACACTATAACCGCAAGGAGTATCACGTTCCCGGACAGATTTCCGGAAATCTTTTCAAACTTCTTTCGAACATAATGAGGGTGGAAATAGACAGGTGCATAAACCAGACAAAAGGCCTTTACAAGGTTCTCGATCACTATTCTCGTGTATATAATAACATCTCTCTGGCTGTCGGCAATCTTACATTCGAAGACGCTCAGCATTTGCTGAGCAGGGCCGAATCCGGGGGTGTGCAAATAAGCCGGACTGCTGATGCTTTTAACAGACTCTACATAGATTACAGGCTCAACTGTAGACTTGATCACTGGCTCCTGGACGAATTCCAGGACACCAGCAATTTGCAATGGAATGCGCTGGCAAACCTCGCCGATGAAGTAATTCAGGACACAACCGGCCAACGCAGTTTCTTCTATGTAGGCGATGTAAAGCAGGCCATCTATGGCTGGCGGGGCGGAAACCATAAGCTTTTCCGGCGTTTGCTTAACCGGTTCGGCGGCAACATTGAGCAAGTGCCGCTCACTGAATCATTCAGATCGGCGCAACCGGTAATTGATACGGTAAACTCTGTGTTCGATAACCTGGAATCTGCCGGATTGCCTCCCGAGGCGGTTGATGAATGGAACATGCACTGGTTCCCGCATTCTTCCAATATACATCATGTCCCGGAGACCGGCTATGCTTGCATGCTTACGGTCCCGAAAAAGGGAAACATGGACGAGTCAGGAGTATCTGTTTACCAGTCGGTTGCGGCTCTTATCAATCAAACCAGTCCTCTTGAGAGGGGCCTGTCTGTGGCCGTCCTGGTAAGGACAAACAAGGAAGGCAAGGAGCTTGTGAATATCCTGCGGAGCGAATGCCCGCAGATGCCTGTTGTAAACGAGGGGAAGGCCGCTATTCGCGATAATGCGGTTGTGGAGCTTATTCTTTCTCTTGTTCGGATTGCGGCGCACCCGGGAGATAGCGCTTCGTGGCGGCACATTGAGATGAGTCCTCTTGCAGAAAAGCTGCGGGAGCATAGTTTTACCAGGGCAAATACTGCGCTGAAACTTCAGAATATGATCCATAACGAAGGTTTCCGCAAATTTGTGATTTACTGGAGTCTGGTTCTTCGTGAGACCGTTAAACTTGATGATTTTGCGCGCTTGCGCATTGAAGACCTTAACATAGCGGCAGGTGAATTTGATGCTTCTCATGATCCGGACTGCAACGCGTTCCTCAGTTTTATTGACAATTATACGCGGCACGAGGAGGCCACGATTTCCGCGGTACGGGTTATGACTTTTCACCAGGCCAAGGGGCTTGATTTTGATGTTGTTATATTGCCTGATCTTCTCGGCAATGCACTTTTCAGGCCCAGGCTCGATAAACTTCTGGTGGGCGGCCGGCAGGAGGACCCCGACTGGCTGCTGAAAATGCCTCGCAGGGTGATAGTCGAAGGCGATCCGGTTTTAACCGAAGCGCTCGAGACGGAAAGAGCGAGGCGGTGTTATGGGGAGTTATGTACGCTTTACGTGGGGCTCACGCGCGCCAAACGTGCCTTATACATGGTAACGCTGCAGGATGCAGGGAAACATACTGCCGGGGCATTTCTATGCAGTCGTCTTTCCGGTAAGGCGGGAGTTGACAATTCTGTTCGGGCGCGCATCGGAAAACACGAGATGGGGGTTGTTTATGAAACAGGAAAAAGGGAATGGTACAATGAGCTGCCCCCTGCGGAGATAGCACAGGATGTAGCCGCAAAAGGACTAGACGAACCAGTAAAGATAGGAAAACACAAGCTGGAAAGAGTGGAGCCATCGCGTAGCGAAGAGCCAACAGGTGGCATATCGTTTGTTTTCGATAGTCGGCGCAAACGATCGATGGAAATCGGCACCGCAATTCATGCTTTATTCGAGAAGGTGGAATGGATCGATGATTCAGACGAAGATGTTGTAGTAGAACAGTGGCTTGAAAAAGAGAACCCCCCTCCTCACATTGCGGAGGCGGTTCTTTCTGAATTTCGCGGCGCCCTGAAATCTCCAGCAGTAAAGGAAGTTTTGCGGAAGGGGCCCGGAGAGCAATTGCTCTGGAGGGAAAAAAGGTTCGAGTTACTTCTTGACAGCAGGCTGGTTTCCGGGGCGTTTGACAGGGTCGCCATCAGCTATGACCGCGAAGGGGAAATATCGGGAGCCACTATTCTTGATTTCAAGAGCGACAGAGTCGATGGGGGTGCGGATCCCGCGGAAATGGCAAAAAGATATAAATCTCAGATGGCCCTATACGAAAAGGCGCTTCTGAAGATGCTGGGTATTCCAGGGTCAGTTGTCTCGTTAAAGCTGGTTTTTACGTACTCAGCGCAGGTGGTTGACCTCAAAGCCGGGCCCGCATAGAGCGCATGAAGGGTGGTTTTGTTACTGTCGGCATTGTGGCTGTTGGTGCGGATTCCCGAAGAAAATGACATTCTTCAATCCGACATGACCTGTTTGTTTTTTAAGGAACTTGATTTTTTGCATTGATTCATATTCAATCCTAGCTACTATTCAGTGGCTTGAAAATTGAGGGAGGTTGGATATTTATGCCAAATACAAAAAGCGCAGCAAAAAGAATGCGGACATCCATGGAAAAGCACGACCGCAATAAGGCGGCACGGCATCGGATTAGAACAGTAGCGAAGAAGTTTGACGTGGCGGTAGAAGGCGGTTCCGAAGAAGAGCGCAGCAGTGCGTACAGGGAACTGTGTTCTATTGTAGACAAGGCGGTCAAGAAAGGTGCCGTCAAAGCTAATGCAGCAGCAAGGCGCAAGTCGCGAGCGGCAAAGAAGCTCAGTAGCGCGGCTTGAAGCCGCTACCAGTATTCTACCACGGCGTCGACAATGTGTCGGGCCAGGTCTTCGGTGGCATCCGGTAGCGCTTCTCTTTTTGCCGAAGTAAGATCCCCACGGATAGAAAAGTCGGCGTTACCTTTTGTGGTTGTATTAAGCAATACTGCTTCTGTTAATCTGTGAACCAGCTTAATGTGCGCTGTCAGAACCAGCCGGTATTCTTCGGGGGTTGCGGAAGTATTCTCATCATAATCAAGGGGAATCAGATTGTATTTCGTAATGGCGCCTTGAAGAAGCACATCTGCATTGGAAGCATCAACAACTTCCAGGGTGCCGTCCCGGATAAACTCGCTTATTGCCGCCCTGGTTGTGGCATTTTCCACGTCCGGTTCCTCGCTCTGGTTGGCAAACGGCTTTATGTGCACGGTGCGGATTCCCGGCGGAAGAGATGTGCCAAGCCTGTAGCCACAACCGGCAACCAGACCCGCACAGACAACACAAACCGTCAAAAAAAGAACTCGACCGGGATCTATCAGACTGTTTTTTCTGGATGTGGAGTATCTTCTCCTGTCCATATCTATCCTGCTGTTCATTCTTGCTCTACAGTTGCCTCAAGCTCTTCTATGCGTGCTTTAATTTCTGAAGCTCTTTTCGATGAAGGAAAGTTTTTCAGAAATTCCCGGTAAGATATCAATGCCGCTTTGATCTTGTTGGCATTGCGGTCATAAAAGATTGCCCGGCGATAATGCATATCCTCAAGCTCCTGTTTCAGGTCAGAAAGCATTTTCCGGGCATGGGCTGATTTCTCATGATCCGGGTATTTTCCGAGAAACCGGAAATGAGCAGATATTGCCCGGCGATAGATATTTTCATCGCGGGGAAGGCGTTTTACCATGACGTAGAAGCAATTTAAGCGCCTGTAGGCTGCGCGGCGTGCAACATCGTGGTCCGGATTTCCATATATTATCCTTTCATATGCCTCTATTGCCTCAGCATACTCATGAGTGTGCTCGTATACATTACCGATATAGAACCAGACTTCAGGGACTTTTTCCCAGTTGGGGCCGTTTTCGGCTATTTGCTTGTATAATGGCAGTGACCGCTCTGCCGTTGAGAAGCCCGGCAGGAACAGTATGTCACCCCATCTTTCTGTCCTAACTTCATTAGCAATTCTGAACTGGTAGTCCAGCGTTTCCTTATATGGGAATTCACCGGGATACTGCTTGATAAGGTATTGAAACTCCTTGAAAGCTTTCATATAAGCCCCGCTCCGCACCAGGAGCTTTGCGTATTCATACTGTGCTTTCGGGGCCTCGTCAGAATCGGGCCATTGATAAGTGAGTGTAAGAAACGCTCTTTTGGCCTTTCGGATTTTGCCGCTTTCAAGCAGATTCTCTGCATAGTCGATCTGTGCCGCCGGGTTTTCTCTATCCGGGCGTTTAAAAAAGCCGGGCTCCCTTTTTTCGGGCACTTGAACCTGAGTTTCTTCCCACAAAACATCTCCGCCATCTTCTTCAACCTGCGCATAAGCGGGCGCAAGTAAAAACGGGAATAAAATTAATAAAAACCATCGCATGTAGAGAACTTTACATTATCGTTGTCCGATTGCACAAGAATAACCCGCAGCAAAAGAATGGCAACTCACGATGCGCTAGGTCGGTCATTCAAGACAAGTGGACTTTGCCAGGAACTCCTGAAAACACTTTTTTTGCAGCGCTATCCGAATTGATCGTCGTCGAAATCGTTGTTACAATTTTCCTCGACGGGATTGTTGTCTCGCTCATTATCCAGATCGATTAAGGAGGTTCGGAAATATGGAGTATTATGTGGGGCTATAAGCAGGCACCCATAGTCAGAATGGTTATCCAGGGTGAAGTCTTGATTAATGTCTCACTCGAAGGTAAGATACTTTAATTTGTGAAATTACAAAGAGATCCTGAAAGGGAGAATTTATGCAGAAAAAAGTGCTTATACCAACGAAATTGAATGCTGTTGCCGGGCAAATTCTAACGGAAGACGGACACTACAATGTAATCCAGGATGAATCTACCCCGCTCGGTGAGCTTGTGAAACAGCACCCCGATGCGTACGCGCTCATAGTTCGCAGCGACAAGGTGACTGCTGAAATTATCAATGCCCTGCCGGAACTGAAAGTCATTGTGCGAGCAGGTTCCGGCGTAAATACTATAGATTTGACGCATGCCCGTGTGAAGGGTATTGATGTCATGAACACGCCAGGGGCAAATTCCAACGCTGTAGCCGAAGAAGTTGTAGCCATGATGTTGGCAGATGCGCGCCACATCATTGAGGCTGATCCTTCTACCAGGGAAGGCAAGTGGGAGAAAAAACAATATATGGGCCGGGAAATAGCCGGAAAGACGGTTGGTGTTGTTGGGCTCGGAAACATTGGGCGACTGGTATGTAAACGACTGTCCGGTTTTGACGTTGAACTTCTCGGTTACGACCCGGTGATTTCGGAAGAACGGGCCAGAGACGAGGGAATACAGCTTGTTGCTCTTCCCGAGTTGTTTGAGAGATCCGACTATGTGACTCTTCATGTGCCGGAAAATGACGAGACTCGTGGCATGATAAACAACGAGGTTCTGAGCCGGATCAAGGATAATGCCACGATGATAAACTGTGCACGCGCCGGAATAGTTAATGAGGAAGCCTTGCGCAAGGCAAAGAAAAACAAGAATCTGCGTTTTCTCAACGATGTTTATGATAAAGACGCCGAGGGGAAGAAAAGCGTTGCAGACATTGCCGACTTGATGCTGCCGCATCTTGGAGCCAGCACCTATGAAGCCAACTACAAGGCGGCAAAGAGAGCGGCGGAGGAACTCATAGATTTCGACGAAAAGGGCATCACCAGCTTCATCGTCAATAGGGGCATTCCCGAGGG
The DNA here is from genome assembly GCA_964433435.1 of uncultured Victivallales bacterium. Classification (GTDB taxonomy): domain Bacteria; phylum Verrucomicrobiota; class Kiritimatiellia; order UBA8416; family CAYSRM01; genus CAYSRM01. The sequence goes on along the minus strand of CAYSRM010000002.1, from coordinate 31,018 downwards.
ACTCGATGAGACGTTCTGCACACTGGCCAATACTCTTTCAAAGCTGTGCAGGTGTATTGTGGGGCACAATACAGCGCTGAAGCTTCTGGAGACGAGTTTTTACGGGTCGCTTGAACCCTATAGTGACTGGCTCCTTGTACCTATAATCGCGGGTTTTTCCGAGGACTTTGACAGGCACATGGACCATAAGGCCGCGACTCCGTATCTTGAAGAAGTTGGCATAGAATATGTCAATCGCAAAGTTGACCAGAGCAAAGGATACGAGAATTCTATTACCATTGACATGACCAGCACGGCGGGAGGTGGTGAGTTGCGTCACGCGAGTGTGCGCGGGACTGTGGCTGAAAGCGTACTCATAGTCTCCAGGATTAATGAATTCAACAAGCTATGGTTTGAGCCGTGCGGGAATACAGTTATGTTTCTCTATGATGATCGCCCTGGTGTGCTAGGCAACATAGGGGTTAAGCTTGCGGAGCGAGGCATAAACATAGAAGATGTTCGCAACCCGCATGACCCGAGGACCAACCATTCTCTTGCCATAATGAAAGTCAACCAGCGAGTCCCGCAGGCCCTGGTAACGGAAATAGAAAAGGATATAAACGCCCTTGCTTCCTTCAGCATAAAACTTTAAAGACGAAGTTGCGCATTCCAATCTTCGACCATCCTTCGCTCAGGCAGCTACGGCGCGGGCAGGCAAGTGGCCAATTGCCAATGCATAGCACCTTTTTCTGCGGACGCAGGCCGCTTTTTTTAATCGGGAAACATCATTGCCTCTGCGAACTCCATCTGGAATTCGGGATTCAGTGACAGGTCGAGGTGTTCGGTTATCTTCAGAATTCTTTCCGCATAGCTTCTTTCAGTCAACGAAAGAAGCACCCTTTTGGCCCCGAATGAAGCTGTATTTCCTACAAACTGTATTCTTTCCAGTTCCACATCCGGCATCATTCCTATTCGCTTCGCGTTCCGGCGTCTTATAAAGTTGCCGAAGGCGCCTGCAATCAGAACTTTCCCAAGGTCGTTGACGGAAAGGTTTTCTTTTTTTAGCAGCATATTTATTCCTGCCCTGATTGCTCCGTTAGCCAGTTGTAGTTCTCTGACGTCTTTTTGATAGAGGCAGACATTCTCTCCGGTAGAAGATTCTTTCTTCCAGGCAAGGACAAAATCAGAATGATCACCGTTCTTTACTATTCGCTCCCGAATAGCCGGCGGAAGTTCTTCTGGCGCTTCCGCCGGGTCCTTTATGCGGCCGGTGCTCTCCAGGATGCCTGAACGGAGCAATTCTGCCGTTGCGTCTACCAGACCTGTTCCGCATATGCCCGAGGGGGCAGCATTGCCGATTACATTTATCAACACGTCTTCGTTAAGCACGACTTTTTCAATTGCACCCGCCGTTGCTCTCATGCCGTTGGTTATTCTTGCGCCTTCAAAAGCCGGGCCTGCTGCAACTGAAGTGGCAACAAGGCGTCCACGGTTCGCCAGCACGATTTCACCGTTTGTTCCTACATCAATCAGCAATGCAGGCTCTTTGTATTCGTTCAACCTTGAAGCCAGTATACCTGCGACGGTGTCTCCCCCGACAAAGCCGCCAAGTTGCGGCAACAGATGGACCCTTGCCGCAGGGTTAATGTCAAGCCCAAGACTCGCCGCTGTTGTTTCGAAAGCTTCACGAAAAACCGGAGCAAAAGGAATTTCGCCCAACGCCAAAGGCGTTATGCCGCATAAAAGCTGCTGCATGGTTGTATTGCCCGCAAAGACTCCTTCGCAAATCCGGGGGGCTTGAATGCCGGCCTTTGTGGCTAGTTCTTCTATGATTCGATTTACCGCATTGATTATCGACGATTGAAGTTCGATGAGTCCATCAGGCTCTTCCCTGCATTTCTTTATTCGGGAAACGACGTCGTCTCCGAAAGACGTCTGTGGGTTTATAGCGCTTGCGACGGCAACATCTTTATCACGTATCATGTCTACCAGAGTGCCGACCACTGTGGTGGTGCCTATATCAAAGGCTACACCATAACATTCCTGCGAGGTATCCCCGGGTTCGACATCAATAACCGTACTGTCTACGAGCGTCACTGTTATCCAATAGTCACCCGCCCGCAAGGCATCAGGAAGTTTTCTTGTTGCCGCGAGGTCAATCTGTACTTCTCCGATGGTTTTTTTCAGGCTTTCTATATCGGAAAGTATGTTAGACCGTGAGGGTCTTTCCAGCTGCACCGGCTTTTTCACAACCGCGGTACGCAGTTCGCCTTCTCTCTGAAGGCTTTCCGAAAGGATCTTCTGTGCGGTTTGGAACAGGGATTTCTCCGGTATTTCTACAGTGAGACTGTCTTCGACGGTGCACTGACAGGCCATGCGGTATCCTTTTTGTATCTGTTCGTTGGACAGAACAGACTCTTTCGGGTTAGATGCCGGGCATTCTCCTGCAGTGATTCGAACCAGGCATTTTCCGCACCTGCCGGCGCCCCCGCACGGCGTTTCTATGATGTATCCGCCCCGTGCAGCCGCTTCAAGAAGTGTTGTTCCCGCCAGTACATAAACTGTGCGGCCGGAAGGCTCAAAAGTTACTTTCAGTTCCTTGTCCATACCGGTCCTTTCATTACAGCCAGTCGGTTATATCGCCGGGCTCCGCTACAAGCGGGCAACCGCATGCTTCCAGCCTGTTGCTGGACTGATGTCCTCCTGCAACCAGGATACAACGGCAGTTCAATTCTCTGGCTACCTCGAAATCATGCGTTGTGTCGCCCACAAGTATAATGTTTGTCGAAGGAACCTGAAACTTTGATATGAGTTCCTTCCCAATGTCAACCTTGGATTCCGCGTAAAGATTGTGCAACCCGGAGACCTGCTGGAAGTATGAGTTGATGCCTCTCTGACTAAGCATATGTGCCAGTATATTCTTTTCGCACGCTGACAGAACGGACATTTTTATTCCGAGGCTGCTGATATGGTTGAGGGTTTCGACAATCCCCTTTCTTAAGGGTGTATCTACCGAGTAAGAGTCGTAAAGATCATAGTATTCCCTGGCAAGGGCGTCCCAGTCTTCCCGTTCGAAATCCAGCCCCAACCTTGTATAGAAGCTTTTGACGGGAAAATCGAATTCCGACTGGTAGTCCTCTGCGGTCATATATCGTAAACCACGCTGGGCCAGAATGTGGTTCAACGAAAGCACGCAGGCCGAAACGTCATCCAGCAGAGTTCCATTCCAGTCCCATATTACATGCTGAATCGTCTTCATAGAAATTTTCTGCAATAATATGTTTTTCCTGATACGCCGGATCCAGTTCTCAACTCTCAGGAGTTGATAACTGGATCACTAAAATGGATAATTCAGAATAGTGATTTGAGTAAAAGTACACTTTGTGAAAACATGATCTTATCTAAACTAAGAGACAGAGTCCATAAAACGTTTTTAAAGAAAAGGCGATCGACTGAACATGAGAAAGAAGAAAAAACAGGATTCTTCTGCCAGTCCGCGTATTTCCGCCTTTGAGAATATCGTAAACGAATACGAAACTCCCCTGTTGAGGTATGTAACACGCATTGTGTCTCATCATGATGTTGCGGAAAACATTGTACAGGAAACTTTTATAAAACTTTATAAAAAATGGAAGGATGACCTCACGCCGTCGCCCCAGCTTTCAAGCTGGCTCTATCGTGTTGCGCACAACATGACCGTAGATTACATGAGAAAGGAATCCCGAAAGCAATCTCTTCACAAGCGGCATGCTGAGGAAAAACAGACTTATGCGCCTCCCAATCGCGGAGGCTTCTTTCGAATCAGCGAGCCGGCAGCCAATGCCGCCAAAGCCTTGAAAAAGCTCTCTGAACGCGAGCAGCAGCTTGTGGTACTTAAAGTTTACGAGGAAAAATCATACAAAGAAATAAGCAACATAACCGGGCTTACAGTAAGCAACGTGGGTTATATACTGCACCATGCAATGAAAAAAATGGCGTTGTTGCTTTCGACAGAGACAGGAAATGTCAACGGAAAAAAATAGCAAGAAAGGATACCAGGGTCCGGGATGCGAGGAGATCCAGAACAATCTGATGGATTACCTTACCCGCGATCTCGGAGAAGCACGGTCAGACCTTATCCGGGAACACCTGCGCAAATGCGATAAATGCCAGACTGAAGCCGGTGAACTCCAGAAAACGATCAACCTTCTTCGCGGCGCTTCACAAGTCGAATCTATTCCTCGGCACATGTCCCGAAAGACCAGGGACAGGATGATGCGGGCAGTGGAGCATCCCTTTCTCGACTGGATCTACAGGCATCATATTCTGATATCTCTATGTATAGCACTGATAGCCATACTCTTGCTTTTCGCTGCGATTAAGGACGTTCAAATATTGAAAAAACCTGAGTGGGGCAGTCTCAGGCCTGTGTTTATCGGTGATAGTTCAAGAGACGATATCACAGACGAAAAGTTCGAGGAAAAAGACAATGATGAGTAACAGGGGCAGGATAGGAATATCCATGGGCGATCCGGCCGGAATAGGCCCGGAGCTTTGCCTGCGTATGCTTACCGACAAAATTTTAAGTTCCAGGTGTAGCCTTGTGGTATTTGGCGATGCAGACGTTATTAATAAAGTCGCAAAGCAAGCCCGAATTCCAGCGCCGGAAATTCTGATTATGGATTATGAGTCATGGCAACAAGACCCTCCAGATGTGCCGGTGATTGTAAATATTGGAGCAGTTGACGTGGATTTCGTAGAGGCCGGCAAGATTGATGCCCTTTGCGGGCAAGCCGCTTATATGTATATAAAAGCTGCGGTGGATGCTGCAGTGGAAAACAAGGTCCATGGAATTTCCACCGCCCCCATAAACAAGGAGGCATTTCACAGTGCGGGCGTGAATTTTGCGGGCCACACCGATATGTTAGCCGCACTCCTGGATTCCCCGTCGGCGTGTATGATGATGGCATCTGAAAAATTATGCGTCAGCCTTGTGACCACCCATGTTTCCTATAAAAGCGTAGCAGAAGCACTCAGCACAAGACGTATTTGTGAGGTTATCGGGCTTAGTCACAAAACCATGGTTGCATTGGGTAGAAAAGACCCGCGAGTTACCGTTTGTGCGCTAAATCCGCACGCGGGCGAGCATGGCCTGTTCGGAAACGAGGAGGAACAAATTATAGCGCCTGCAGTTGAAGATCAGAGGCAGAAGGGCATTAATGTCAGCGGTCCGGTTCCTCCGGACACGGCTTTTACGTCCCGGCTGATGGATGAGACTGATGTCTATGTGGCGATGTATCATGATCAGGGGCTGATCCCGTTCAAGATGGTTTCATTTGCCGAAGGCGTGAACATAACTCTCGGACTCCCCATTGTGCGGACTTCTCCGGACCATGGCACCGCTTTTGACATAGCATGGCAGGGAAAGGCTTCTTCGGCGAGCATGGCACAGAGCATACTCTGGGCCGCGCGGCTTGCGGGCATATAGCCTGCATATTTCCAGAATCCCAACACGAGCCCGATGGACAGGAACCGGACTTTGAGCAAGCTCGAATATCTGCTCTTCTTACAGTTTCAGCGCTTCCTTTCACCAGCTGCTTTAGGCAGGTAGCGGTAGTATAAGAACAGGTCGGTTGCTACGAGGAAGAAGTTGAGAATGTATAGCGCTATGACCGGATCGAAGGAGTATATGGCCTTGTGGACTGTTCCACTTAGGTAGCCCACGCATACAATAGTCATAAACAGCGGGCTTTTGCCTTCCACAACTTTTGTTTTAACGGCTTTCCTTATGGAGATGGGCCAGCTGATACCGAAGCATACCAGCATCGTTATTTCAAAAATACTCATGTTTCAGTAGATTATCCTTTCTATAGTGTTCTCTCCGTCTATGCGTCACTGAGCTTCGCTCGGTAGCTTTCAGAAGGGAAGACCACTTTTATTTAAAAAAAACTACTCTCCTGAACTACCAATGAAAAGGCTTTTTTAAACAACGTAATACATGGATTGGAAAGAAAGCATCATTTCACCACGCGAGACATACTGCAATCTGGCGTTTTGTCAATTCGTGCCCCCGCAGTGGCGCTATCCATACTCGCAGCAGGAATTCTGGTGAGATATACGAGTTAACACGCATATCACACACTTTTTCGAGCAGAAACAATTCAGAGCGCTGTTAGTGCGTGTTCGTTCAGATCAAAAGCGTTCGTCGTCATGAAGCTTGCCTCCCGACCACTTCGTAGGTCGGAGCCCGATAGCCGGCCAGTCGCAGCCATAGCTGAATGGCATAGCCAGTATCGCGTCCGTGAATAACGTCGCGGCTTTGCCCGTAGTTGCTCTCGCCGTACACACCGCCATGCACATAACGGTCCGGGTTGACAGTTTCCTGCAGCAAGAGCGAGTGGCGAGCCGCCTTGAGCAACGGCTCGCGGATTTCGTCCGGCGTCAGGATTTCCATGCCTTGCAACGCCATAGCAAGCGCTTCGAGCAGTTCAAGCGCCGTAACAAAGGTGCCGCCATAGCCCGGGAAAGCGCCACTCGGCGCCTGTCTGACCAGCTCGGCGCGAAGTCGGTGCGCGGCCAAATCGCGGTACCGCTCGTCACCGAAAAGCTTGTAGCCTGCCATCAGCGCAGTCGTGGCGAAATCGTCGTTGCCAATTGAGATGATGTTGTCGCCGTGGAAGGTATAGGCGGTATCCGTACCAGGATCGTTGGCGCATATCTCCAGTAAAACGTCGAGAGCTCTTTTCAGCGGCGCTTTCCATGCCTCGTCGCCTGTCAGCGTCCACAGCATCCAGTAGATCAAAGTTCCGCCCGCTTGCCAGTCGCCGCGTTTATGACTGGTTCCTTCGCCGGTTTCCAGGTTGAAGTCGTCCCAGGGATAGCCGTCGGGATCGCTGCCGTGCGTCTTGTACCATTGTCCGAACCGGATGGCGCGGTCCAGCAGATCCTTGTCGCCGGTAGCCTCGTACAACGCGACCAGCCCGAACGCGCCCGTGGCAGCGTCACGCGGAGCCGAATAAGAGTGGCCAGGCCAGACTTCATGAAATCCGCCGATCGCCTTTGGCCAGCGTGTGTCAAAGCACTGCAGGCTTTTCAGAAACCGCGCGCCGCATTCCACGGCATAGCCATAGCGATCGCGATTGAGAACAGGCGTTTTGTCCATGGCCGTCAGCCCGCACAGATAAAGACCACTCAGCCACACGCCTGCCGGCATGCGGTCCTCGCGAGCCGGACACATCTTCTCCAAAAAGCGCCCGTTGTCGGCGCTTTGGGCGACCCGATAGGTTGTCCAGGGATGACGTTCCGTATTTTGCGTATGGTTCAGCCAGTTGGCCGCTAATCGTGCTGCGTTTAGAAAAAGAGATTGTTCATCGTCTCTCAAGTTAAGATATTCCATAATTGCCAACCCTCCTATTTTGAATCACTACCATCCCATAAGCCCTGATATTGGGCCGGAAACAGCCGCACTTACTAACGTTTTCGGCATGCCGCGTCAACCCTGCATTCGATATTTTCCTACTGCAGAAGAAAGCTTACCACGGAGGCACGGAGACTCGGAGCCTTCTCTCGTGCTCTCATCTTTCTCCCACCACCACCGTCGTGTGAATTCGGATCCTCGCGAATTCACACGACCTCTTCTCCGTAACTCAGTGTCTCCGTGGTTAGTCCCCCTTTGCCATATGGGACGCTAGTGATTTTGAATTTGTAATACTCCATCGCCCTTGCTGCAAAAAAAGAACGAAAAGAATGCCCCGGTGCGGCAGTTCCAACGACAATCCCTATCATGACGACCCTCCCCCGGAAGATAGCATTCTATCGAAGAAAAGCGCTCGTGCCCTGCGATTGTCTATCTGGTAGACACGGAGGCAGCGGCCATGCGTTCGCGTGAAATCAAGCATGGTATCCGCGTCGATCGCCGGCATATCGACTTCCTGCCATTCGCCGATGGCGGGTTCGCAAAGCCAGGCGATACCGGCCAGATCGAAGAAACCTTTGCACGGATCGGCATAGTCGGAGTGCCGATGCCGGCAGTCATGCAGGTAGGCGCCTAATAGATCGGCAGACGCGAGTCGAGAACCGGTTTCTTCCATAGAAAGGGTCAAATGGGCGCCGGCATCGAACAGAATCAGGGGAATCCGCGAGGTTAACACCACCTGCGCAGCCCGCCAGTCTTGAAGCGCATTGTAGCTGGAAAACTTCATATCCCAATGCCGAGAGCAAGAGTGAAACAGAAGAACAATCCGCTCCGATATTTCCGGCTGCTTTAAATAGGCCGACGCCATGTTGCTCAACGGGCCGAGCACAATCACCCACAGAGGATCGCGGGGCGACCTTTCCATGGCTTTCGTGATGATGAGGTCCACCGCCTCGCCTTGCATCGGGCAACGAGGCCATGACAACGGATCGCAACCGCGGGCCACGGGACAAAGATTCGGACGTCCGGCGAGATCGAGAAGCCGGCGCGCCTGTTCAACGCATTCCGCCGGGCTACCGGGTGCACCCTGAAAATGACTGCCGGTGATGCCGACAATGTGAAAGCGGTCCGGGGACCGCAGGGCCAGGGCGATCGCATACTGCTCATCAATTTCCGCGCCCACATCGGCATCAATGAGAACGGGCAGGCGGCCTGGAGGCGGAGAGGGGGGAACAACGCGCTGAGGGATAGGACCGGCGGCCTTGGCCGCCGCTTCCGCGGCGGCGCGCGCCGTTTCCGGATAGAGCTTGACCCGTTCGGGCCTGGCAAAGTAGGGGGTGGGGTCCGGATACCGGTGTTTCAGCGCCGAGAAGAACAGTTCCCAGACGCGGGCATCGTCCAGTTGATATACCCGGAGCGCCTCACCATGCCTTTGTCTCCAGTCAAGAAACGTGTCGTTGCCGAGTTCGGGAACTTCGATTTTCTCGACGGCGCCTACCGACTGATCCGCGAGCCAGGCAATATCGCCCAGATCAAAAAACGCCTTGCGCGGAGTTTTTCGAATCGGCTTGGCTTCGCGCAGGTCCTGCAGGTAAGCGCCAATGGCTCCGTGTACCCCCAGGCGACGGGTCGTGACGGCGTTGTCAATGCGAAGGTAGGAGCCAGTGTCGAATAACACCAGGGGAACGCGCGACCGGAAAAGCGCCTGCGTCGCACGGAGATCGGCATCAACATTGTTGTTCCAAGCCTGCCTGGGCCAGTAACGGGTTCGTCCGTGAAACAGAACAACCATTTTGCTTGCGATCTCCGGGCACTGCAGAAGCGCCGAAGCCGTATTCGTTGTGGGTCCCAAAACAACGACCCAGATAGGGTTGTCGGCATCATGCGCCCGGGCCGTTTCAATAATGAAGTCCGCGCCCGCGCTGTTATTGCCTACCCCCGGATAGCTAAGCGGAGCACCGCCTGCGTAAACAGGATATTCGCAACCACAAAGATTTTGGACAAGCGCAATTTCTTCGACAGCCTCCGGGATGCTGTCAGGGGATTGGCGAAAAAAAGTAGCCACAAAGCCTTTGATTTCGAAGCGCTCGGGCATGCATAACGCAAGAGCTATGGCGTATTGGTCGTCGTTTTCGCATCCGGCATCGGTATCGATCAGAATCGGGATACGATCAGCGGGGCCGGGAAGCCGCGGGATTCGTCTATACCGAGTCGCACATAGGTTCATACTATGGTTTCTCCGGATGTTGTATCCAAACCCGTGTTGTCGGGTTGCGGATTCATTTCAGCTTTGGGGCGGCAAGCCGTCTCGACGGAAAACTGACGCCAGATATCGAGCATCATCTCGTAGCGTTTCAAACTCATCCCGGTATAGATACAGTTGCTGGTACTAAATATGTAGCCGCCTCCCGGTGCGCCCTGGACAAGAGCACGCTGGACATCGGCGGCAGCTTCCTGGTCCGTACCGGTCTGGAGCAAGGCACAGTTCACGTTGCCAATCAGGCAGACGCGGTCTCCAACACGGTGCTTGACTTCCGCCAGATCCACACCGCCTTGCGGATCAAGACTGTGCAAGGCATGCGGATTGGCAGAAACCAAGACATCTAAAATGGGCATGATATTGCCGTCGGTATGTTTCACAACATAATAGCCCATTTCCCGATATCCGGTCACCAAATCTTTCAGGTAGGGGGCCACGAACACATCGAACATAGCCGGAGAAAGGAAAGGGTTGTCATTAAAGCAATAGTCCGCGCACAGACAGAACCCATCGAGTGTTCCCCATCGGCGCAGGCGTTTGCCTCGCTCCAGCGCTTTATCCACGCGCCGTCGCGCTTCATCTTTGACCCCTTCCGGATCGTCAGCCAATCTCGCAACGAATGCCATCATCGCATCGCCATGAGGAATAGCGTATGTGGCGTCGCCGTGCAAAGCGATCCAACGTTCCTGGCCTCCCAGCTTACGCACGTATTCGAGCGCCTGCCGGGTATCCGTTTCGTTCCAGCCGCGCGGACTGTGAAAGAGCATGCCTGCCTGCTCGTAGCGCCGTGCCGTTTCCAGATGCAGGTCCGCCACATCGCGCCGATGGAGGTCGCGTTCGGTCTCGGACATCTGTTGCCATTGCCGGTAATCTCGTTGCGAAGGATGCACGCGGCCGAAGGCCTCCATGGTCAGAAAAAACTCCAGTTCGAAATGCGGCGGCCGCCCGCTCGTTGGTTCGCGATTCAGCGCGGCCATCATGGATTCTCTTGGTGTCTTCATTAGTTTTCCTTTCGAGCATAAACAATGTGTTTGAAAGTTCGGACCGAGCTACGCATTATGTAATATTCGGTTTATCATCTTCAATAGCCGGATAACGCACCGTTATTTTGTGTGTGCTCCCAGGTTCTTGCGGCGGGACAATCGTGTCTTGAAGCCGATTCCCATCCAATTCGACTTCGATGCGGGATCCTTTACGGTTTCGCGTTATGACGATATCGAATTCCGCGCCACGAAAACGGCGCCACACACGCGCACGGGACCAATAGGAAGGGAGCTGCGGATCCAGGCGCAGTCCATTCGGTTCGGCGCGAACCCCGAGCAGGTGTCCGATCACGAGCCGATAGAACCAGGCGGCCGTACCTGTGGCGGGATCGCGGCTGCTTTGTCCGGCCGTCCATCCGGCGCCCGGTCCGCGATACATATTGGGAATGTATAGGGGCAGTTGCCCGCACCGGGCAACCGTGTTGGGATTGCCCCGTCCACCCGGAAGAAGCGGCCGCAGAACGGCAAAAGCTTCGTCCGGACTGCGCGTGAGGTAATGCGCATAAGCCATAAAGGAGGCTGCATGGCAATAGATTGCGCCATTTTCATTGGTCCCGGGAACCTTGATTGTCACCCGGCCGATATCCTCCCGCATTGAGGTGTAGGCAGGACTTAGGACGGTGGGTCCGGTCGGCGTGGAAACCCAGCGGGCAACGCTTTTGCGCACGCGCTCGGCCCGCCATTCTGTAGCAATTCCGCCGATCAATGCCCAGCTCTGCGCATTGAGCCACACCTTTCCTTCGCGATCGGCGGCAACACCGAATGGTTTGCCTGCATCCGTAAAACCTGCGGCGTACCAAGCTCCATCCCAGGCATGTCGGTTGATAATTTGCCGGAGCTTCTCTGCCTCTTTGCGGTAGCGCGCAGCGATATCCGGACGGTGTGCTAGATCCTCCGACACGTCACTCCAGATATCGAGCGCGTGAACCAAAGCCTGGCTTAACCAAACTGACTCGCCTTTCATGCGCACGCCGGCCATGTTAAGGGGATCGCACCAATCTCCTTCGCCCAAAAGACTGAGTCCCCGGCGCGTGCGATCCCTGAGCAACCAGTCGAGCCCAAGGCAAACGTGATCGAATACCGAGGCTTTTTGCCGCGGGGCATCCTTGAAGGGAACCGGTTCCGTGAGCAGACTGTTGTCGCCGGTTTCCAAAAGATAGTACTGCAGCACAAAGGGACTCCAGACGTTCTTGTCCCGATGTTTGGCAACAAACCCGCGGTCCAAGGAAACGGGTGCCAGCATGACCGACATCCAGAGTCCGCCATCCGAATCCTGCTCCGCGAAAGCTTTCAGAAACAGCTCGCGCGCCCGTTGCGGGGCGTTGAAAACCAGGCCCATCGCATCCTGCAGGCAATTGCGGATACAGGGAGCCATACTCATGCGCTGATTATATCCGCAATAGATAGTCTGTTTGGGAAGCCAATCGTTGACAAAATTATTCAGAACCTTATCGGGGGTTTCAATCCGAACGGCGGGCGCGTGTTTTTCCCGGAACGCTTCGACCATACGCCAGGCGCGCTCGAAACCGCCCGGACGAAAATAACGAGTCCGGAGCCGACGAATCCGGGTTCGGTCCACGGCCGGCCCAAAAAGAAACCGCAAGTCCGTTTCCTGTCCCGCTTTCAACGTAACGGAAAATTGCATGATAGCTGCGCACGGATCCATAAAACAGGGGCGACTGGCCAACCGGCGCCGCATGAGTCCATGCGGCGACTTTAACCCGGTATGTCCGAGAAAGGCCTCGCGCGTGGTTTCATATGCTACCGGTTTTCGGTCCGCCAGGCAAAACGTGAAGTTATGGCCTTCCTTGAGTCTCCAGTACTCTTCCGCATCGCTGTGCCCCGGAAAATGCCACAGAACAATGCCATTCAAATTGGAATCAAAATTTCCCCTCTGGTACAACGAACTGGGAGAACCGATAGGAAAATAGCTAAAAACCGAAAGGCGGCGGGTGTAACTGGATCGGTTGGCCAGGGTGGCCGTCCAGACCTCGACACAGTCGTGGCGCGGGACAAAGAGACGGAGGACGGTTTCGATGCCATGGGTCTGGTTGATCCAGACCAGGTCGTCCAGCCCGGCGGAAAACTCGAAGCGTTCCGCCGGAACCTGAACCGGGTCGAAGGGAGCGCTCCAGAACTCGCCGGATTTCTTGTCGCGGATGTAGAAGCTTCGAAGGCCTTCCGAATAACGCGTGAACTGCGGCTGGTTGAAATGCGCCGCCACGTTGCCGCGCTGGTCCGCCTTAATATAAAGCGCATCGTTGTGCAGGTAGCTGTCGGCACAAACGCTGCCGTTGGCGTCCCGCACCGTATAGCGCCTATCTTCGTTAATGAACCGGGGATGGGGCGGCATAAGCAAACTCCCTTTCTCTATCCAAGCCTAACCCGCATATCTCACAGATTTCCTGCTGCGAGCGCGGATACCGCAGGCCCCTGCAATGATGTATTCGGGGGAGACTCGCCGTCCATCCAGGCAAGCCTTCCCGTAGCGATTGCACCGCCGTGATTCTCACTCTGCTCCAACCGAAATCGTCTGCCCTCCGACGGTTACTACATACTCGGCTCCCTTTTTCCTAACCTCGCACTTAGGCATGGCTTTCGTCGTTGTCTCCGCCGGAAACAGAACGTGCAGGAATACCTGGTCCGCGGCGCCGGGATCGGGTCCGCTCACCTCAACGCGCCACTGGTGGCGCATGACCTCGGGCGCATCGTTGCCGCCAACTTTCTTGAAGGCGGGGTTTTCGGGCAAGAGTGTCCGACAGAACAAGCGGCCGGGTTCATTGTCAAACCGGATAACATCGGACTCAACCCGAGGCTCTTTTTCGAAATTAAGCAACCATTTGGCGCTGCTTTGCGGACCGGTTCGCACCCTGTCCAGAACCACAACATATTGATAGTCCAGGAAAACCATCTCTCTCGTCCATTTATTTTCCTTGCCCTTGTCCTGCGTGGAGCCGTCAAGAACACCCACAGCCCTGGCATAGTTCTTTGTGACTTCATGCTTCACAATTTTGCCGACCGGCGGCCCGAAGGAAGCGCGGACCTTCTTGAACTCATCGAACGAATTCACTCCGCCGGCCTTGTTCTGATAACCAATCTGCTCTGTCGTACGTCCCTTGCCTCTTCTGACAGGTGAATCGAAAATCACCACATTGGCGCTCAGGGCGCTCCTGTAATACTTGTGCAACGGCGATCCGAAGTGCTTGTATATGCCGTTCTTGTTGGCCAGCGGCTTGTGCTTGAAGATAACGAATTTGCCTTGGTCATAGCCGCCGTGCATATCCAGCGAATCCCCGCAATGAAAATGAACCACCGTGTCGTCCTTGCCCCATCCGGACCGCCACAGAACATAGCCGTCCAGTTTCGGACTGAACAGCATGCAGCGCGGCATTTCCGCTAACGGCCGCCCCTTCACATCCGGGTCGTTGAACACAAAGAATTGCCAGACATATTTGGTGTGGTAGTCAGACGGATAGTACGCCGGCCACCGCGCCGCCATCCGGTCGGCCCAAGTTCGCCCGAAACCGTCTTGATAAAGCCCCGTTACCACGTCCACCTGCATCCGATACTGGCTTCTTTCGCTGGCGCCGGACCACATATCGCCGTCCTTGAGAAAAGTGCCGTCCGGATAGGTGCAATGCATCTGGAAGTAAAGCTGCTTCCGGAGCCAGTCCCCGCGCTGCTCCCGGATAATGGACGCCACGTCCAGGTCCGTCGCATAGGTAAGGGCAGCCACCAGATTCGCATTGTCCGTAAACATATGGTGAAGTCCATAACACGAACCTGCTGTCACCCCGTCCTGAGCCTGGCGTATGCTTCCCAGGCCGTCCGCCGCCGTCATATGCCAGGCCGCAAGTTCAACGCACTTGTCCGCCAGGGGACTGTCTCCGTACAAGGCCAGGCCCGCCACCCCGCAGCCCGCCAGCGCACCCCATCGTCTGGAGTAAAAGACAGTTGAATGCTTCTTTTCCACCCATTCATAGGCATTCAAAGCCCAATCCTCCAGATGGTGCATTATCATGCGGCGGGTAACGGGGTCCACGTCGCCATGGCCATGAAGCCAGTCGTAGGCTGCGGCCGTGCGTTGAACACTGATGCCCCAGTAACTCGGCGTCCTTCCACGCGCCCGCGCAATGCCCTTGTCCTGCATTTCGCAGGCCCATGCAGCAGCGTCCATCCCCGCAAACTCGTCGCCGGACACCAACCATAGAACCAATTGTCCCATCCGGTCCCGGGGCAGCTTGTCCATTTTGGCTGCCCGCCGGTAATCCGGCCGCCTGAAGTTCCGGCGGATTTTCACGAGGCTTGGCCCCTCGTAACCGTCTCGATTGCCAGCCCGCAGCCAGAGACGCGGACGTCCGGGAAGCACCTCTACCTCCACACCATCCGCCTTAACGGGCCCACCCTCCATACCATTTTTTTTGTCCAATGCCCAGGAAGCAGCCTGTTGAAGCCGCTCATCCGGGTTCTTGCGCTGCGTTTCGAGAAAATCCAGCGCTGCCGGCGTTCCCGCCAACCCCAGCGCGTACAGGATCCCAAGCCTTGGCGAGTCCGCCGGCTTATCCCAGGCTTCGATCAGGATCTTTACCGCTTCTTTTGTGCCATGTCGGCCCAGTGCGACCGCTGCCGCATTCTGAGGCTGAACCCACATCCCTTCCCGGGGTGGGGAAAACATTGCCAGCGGTGCCAATGTCTCGACGGCTCCCTCGGCCCGGCAATGACCCAGCCCGATTGCCGCTCCCCGTTTTCTCCTCGGGTCGGAATCGGCCGCCGCCTCCTTCAGCAAAGCCAGAGCGCGATCATTCCCGACCAGGCCCGCCGCTCGCAACGCCCAAACCGCCAGATAGGCGTCCTTCCCCTCTACGAGTTTATCGAGAAGCTCGACGGCCTTGTCCGTCCCCAATTCGGCACAGCCATAAGTCACCGCAAACCGAACATCCCTGCGAAAACGCCGGTCCACGTGCTCCGGGTTCAAAAGCTTTTCAAGAATCGCCGCACCCTTCTCGCCACCCAGACGTCCAGCCGCAAGCGCGGCAGCGCGAACCACCTCGGAATGCTTATCCATGGCCGCTTTTTCGACCATCGCAGCGGCATTATCCAGGCCCAGATCAACGGCCGCAAGAACCGCTTGCCGACGCAAAAGCCAGTTGTCATCGGTCAAAGCAAACCTGACCAGATCCTCGGCGGCTTCCCGGTCGAGCAAGGCCGCACCAGCGGCGCGGCCGAAACGAAGCACCGCTTCCGCGCAAGCCCGCTTCAACGGCGGATCGGCTTTACGCGAAAAGGCAAGAATAGCGGCAACATCCTGTTTGCTTCCGCTCCATCCTATAGTGTCGACATCGTCCTTGTCTTGGAGAACACGCTTTTGTCCCGGCGGCGAGAGATAGCACAACAGCGGTTTGTTCTCCACCCATTCCAGATGCAAATCGCTCGCCGCGGCCACCTGCTCCAATGCCGTCCGGGGATCCGTTACCCCGGCCAACGGCGGCACGCGAATCTCCGCCACATCCGTCAGCCTATACACCGGCATGCCCGCTTCCTCCATCCGCGCCAGGAAGCTTGAGGCCCTCCCGTCAAACACACGAAGGTCAAGTTTTGTCTGCGCCTCCATGCCATTGGCCACCGCCAACGGAGAGCCGCAACCGACGGCAAATATCATTAAGGCTAGCCCGCATATCTCACAGAATTTCGTAGTGAGAGCGTGGAAAGCGCTGCTGCGGGGGCGTAAATTGATAAAACGCCGGAGCAGCCGTATAGACATACTGCAATCTGGTGTTTGGTCAACTCGTGCCCTCACAGTGGCGCTATTCGCGATCGCAGCAGGAATTTTGCGAGATATGCGGGCTAGAACTTTACTTATCGTTTTCATCCATATCCTCCGTTTGGCAACCAAACCATGACTGATTCACAGACGCGGGAAAATATCGCTCCACGCGCATACCTCGCGGACAGACCCGGAACGCCTATGCCCCTTATTTCCGCCCCAAGCCCCACCCTTTTTTCTGCCAGGCGTACGCTTCACTGTGGGCCGCCCAGTAATCCGCCCATGCCTTCTTCCTCGCCTTTGCGTCCGGCAACGCATCCATGCGCACGCGCTCGAGTTTGTCGCCAGCCGGCACCACACGGCTGTCCGCAGGACATGACGGATCGAACATCAGGGTCAAGGCACGCAGGGCCTCTTCGGACACGCCTTTAGTCCTGCTGTCCAGCAGATCAATTACCGGGCTCACCGACTCTGGCGCGCCCAGCCTGCCCAGCGCTGTTGCCGAGTACATTTCGGCCTGGTCGCCATGCCCGCCCCGCCACGACGAGTTTGACCCGCGGGCCAGATAGAACAGCAGATCCTTCACAGCCGGCCGGTATCTCAAGGCGCCAAGACCGCCAATAAACCGGTTGAGATTTTTGCCGATCGGTTTGCCGTTCACCAGCTCCCCGTGCAGGGCTTGTGCGGCCTTTTCGTTCTCGCTCAACCCAAGCAGAAAAATCGCGGCTCGCTGAAGATACCACGATGTCACACGGCCTTTCTCATCACGCTTGCTTATCTGCTTCAGTATTTTAACCAGAGAATCCACCTCGCGATCGCCTATCTCATACCGCGGAACGATCACCTGCCATTTATCCACAAGCCGCGCTTTGGGGTGTTCGGCATCGCGCATAATCGCCTTCTTAAGGATGGCAGTCTCAGCAAGCCGATAGACAACGTCGTTCGCCGACATCGCGCTCTCAAACACCTGCGCCAGTCCCGCAGTGTCGTCCATGCTAAGCAACGTGACAGCCGCCACGGTCCGAACCAGCTCCGAGTCGTCTTCTTCCGCCGCCGTTTTCAGCATCTCCCCGCCCGTCTCGCCCCCAAATCCGTCCCAAAGCGTCCAAAGCGCTGCACAACGCAACACCTCGGATTCGCTCTGAAGCGCATTTCCCAGCAATGTCTTCAGCTCTTTTTCCGGCCACTTCACGAGATCGCGGCAGGCCAGACACAGTTCCGCCCGCGCTTCATCCCGAGTTACATCTTCGCCGAGACGCAGAATACGCGTTTCAACAAGATCCCAGTTAAGGTTGTCTGCCGCGTACGGGCTCAATTCTCGAGCGTACCGGCGAAGAGCCGTCATGACCTGTGTCGGCGCCAGGGGCGTCCGCTTCAGGGTGACGCCACACGTGTCGGAAACGCGATAGGACAACCCTACCTTGACCACGCGCAGGTTGGTCATGTCCCCCACATAGATTGAATCGCGTCCAACCATCACCGTCCGCGGATCAGCGAGCGGAATGCAGCGAATCCCATCTTCGCCCTTTACCGGCTTGTCATCCATATTCCCGTATTGTCCAAAGGCCAGGATTTCGTTCCCGTTGCCGTCCAGCACCACGATCCGGCAGCGGAGCTGATCCGGCACAAAAACGCGCCCGAAATCGTCCAGATCAAACCGCGGTGTCCAACATTGACATCCGTCGCGCGGTCGCGCGGGCCGGATCATTGAGACTCCGAAATAGCTCCAGATGGCGCCGTCCACTACGAAATCTCCTACTCCTTCTGCAGCCGTGAACTGCATCTGGCCTGGCTCCAGTTTCCGAACCGTCGGCTTCCCTCGGCTCAGTAGGCGCACCGCTCCCCCCGTGGGTTTGAACTTCAGCAAACTCCCGTAATGATGGACGAACAAGTCCCGCCTGCGCGGTTGCACCACCTCCTTTACCGCGTCCGGCACCAGCTTGTCCAAAGGCTTGAGATGGTCCGCCACGTAGATGTTCCCCTTACGATCCACCCGAACACCCGCCGGACTGCCGCTTTCGAAAACAATAAGGGAATCCCGCTTCGTTTCACCCCGGAAATCCAGTGCAGAACACCGCATGGGCTGATTGTACCCGCCTCTCTCGAAAATCCAGTACATACCGCCGTCCGGCGCCATCGCCACATCGCGCCCATAATAGCTCCGAATGCTGTCTTCATTCGGAAGCTCGGCAATATACGAACCTGTCGCCGCAAACGGGTACGGACGCAGATGATGATCCAGTCGCCCGATTTCACCACGCACATGCGCCACCACAAGCCCGTCGGGAGACGCCGCGATCTCCGTGATGCCGTTCGCCTTGGGCGACACTAACGGATCGAACGTCTCCACCGCTCCGGTTGCCCCGTCCATCCGCCACCAGTCACTGAATGGCCAGTTCCCGTAAATCTTGTCCCACACCCGGTCAACTCCGTAGAGCAACGGCTGCCTCGGCCGCGCTGCTTCGCCCAGCATACCGGCCGGCGCCAACGTTGATCCTTTGTCCACAAAACGCGTGATCCCCATGTTCGACGCCCCCGGCCTTTTACTCACGTGCGTATTACCGACATACAGAACCGGCCGGCGGGCCGACGTGTCCAGCGCAAGGAACGGCCAGTCGGTCACTAAATCCACGGCAACCGCCGGCGCGACACTCTTCATACTGTCAAACTTGAGTAAACGTTGTTTTTCATAACCAGCGGTAAGATACATATGGCCGCGTTGGGGGTGAACACACAGATGTCGCGGCCATTCCACCGGAATTTCGGCGATGCGTTTCCCTCTTTGGTTAAAAACGACCACCTTGTGAAGACCTCGGTCGGCCACGTACAGATTCCCCGCCGCGTCGAACCCGATTCCGCGCGGCTGTTTCAGACCCTTGACAAACACCTCCGGCTTTTCATTCTCCCCCCACTTCACCCGATATACCGCGCCGGAACCGCCAGAAAGATAGATCAGGTTATCCGGCCCAAGCGCCAGAAAAACCACGGCCTTTTCAAGGTCTCCGGTTAACGTCGGTCCAAGGTATCCGGCGGAAGACGCCCCGCCATCGGCGGCCAGCCTCAGCAAGCGCCGGTCCAAGTCTTGACGCCATGCCTTGCTCCGAAACCGCTTCGCCTCCGCATGCCCCTGCGGCGCCAGCCAGTTGCAGATGATAATGTCGCCGTCCGGCATTGCCAGCGGAACCTGATAAACCCGCCCGCCGAACTGAGGCAAAAGCGAACTGGGAAACCGTTCGCCGGTCGCAAGAATCATTTCCCCCAGAGGTTTAGCGCGATCGACTGCGATGGACGCCGACCGCGGCACCAGAGTTCGCACGTACTTGCCCGTGCCCGTAAACACCTGAATCTGGCTGTCTCTGTTGTCCCGCCCCGTCTCGCTCATAACCAACACATTGCCGCCGCTCAAAACCGCCAGGCCATGCACCGTGCCGATCCGCCGGGGATCCCAATCCAAATTCTTCTCATGGCTCGCCGTCAGCCCCAGGCCCACCTCAACTGTGTAACGGCCCGGCTCCACTTGACGCCCCCAGTCGTCTTTGCCGTCCCAGACCAGCGACTGTGCCAGCGAATCCGGCTGTAGTGGCGACGGCGCCCGCTTTCCAAGTCGCCCTGCCGCCAAATGCCGGACCACCTTTCCAGCCCCATTCCGAATACTCACCGCCACGTCCGTTTCCAGATCCACGGCAAAACGAATCCGGACCTCGCCCTTCTCTTCAGCCGCCGCCGGCCGTTCGGTAAATTTCACCACCGCCTCCGCCGGCCCCGCGACCAGTCCTACCCACATCGCCACACACGCCCCGACAAAACCGGTCCGCCAATATCCTCTCATACGACACACCTTCTTTATAGCGCTTATTTTTTCAAAACAAAACGCAGCTCAATGCCGCCATCAAAGAGAAAAGTGTTGTTTAGTTTGTCCTGTGTCAACTTTTTTCTAATCAGCGCTCAATACTTATGCAGGGCGTGTGATCTGGAATAAGGCCTGTTCCATTTCTCGGCAAGCGCCAAAATGTGTTTTGACGCTTGCTTTTCCAGGACATCATCTGCAAATATCTCAAAAACTGGTAATAAATGTCCATAACGTATCGCTTCGCGATGGCGAACAAATGGTGCATGCACATACTTCGCCAGCATACAGCGAAGGTATTCTTAAGGGTTCAACCCGGCAAAGGAAACCGTCGTTTTTGCGTGTGAATATTGCATTTCAGTGTTTCAAGACAAGGCGCTGGAACGAAACTTTGACGAAGAAACCGACCTGCTTTTGTAGGCAAAATAAGACAGGATCATAAAAATGCGAGAAACCGTCTCTGAAATACTCAAGTCAGATTCCTGCCTCAATCGGCATGAAAACAATCCCGTTCTCGGGCCCAAGGACATTCCTTACCCAAGCGATCTTGTTTTCAATGCGGGTGTCGCCAAATTCGAGGGGAAATACGTTATGGTCTTTCGTAACGAAGCCAGGTATCCGGGCAACGAAGGAAGACCGAAAATCATTACTGACCTCGGCCTGGCCTTCAGCAACGATGGCATTTCATGGGAAGTGCAGCCTGAGCCATGGATTAAACAGGAAGAACTCAATGATCCCGAGTTCGTCCGTTTCTACGATCCGCGATTGACCGTGCTTGAAGGACGCTGCTACATGTGTTTTGCCGTCGACACAAAGCACGGTTTAAGGGGCGGCATAGGAGTAACCGACGATTTTGACAACTTTGAGGTGCTTTCGCTCAGCGCTCCGGACAATCGCAACATGGCGCTTTTTCCCGAAAAAATCGGCAGCAAGTATATGAGGCTCGAAAGGCCGTTCCCCGTCTACAGCCGCGGTGGCGCTGACAGGTTCGATACCTGGTTTTCAGATTCTCCCGATCTTAAATACTGGGGTAATAACCAGCTTGTTCTTACCGTCGAAGACATACCGTTTGCCAACGACAAAATCGGCCCGGGCGCTTCGCCAGTGAAAACTGATCAGGGCTGGCTGTGCGTAATACATACTGTGGATCGCGACAACTCAAGAGGGAAAAACGGCTGGGAAAAAAAATGGCAGAAACGTTACTGTGCCTCTCTTATGCTTCTGGACAAAGATGAACCTTGGAAAGTCAAGGCGTATTCCTCAAAACCTCTCATCGCGCCGGAAGCTGAGTATGAGATCAGCGGGGGATTCAGAAACAACGTGGTCTTTCCCGGAGCCGCCATAGTTGAGGATAGCGGTGAAGTCAAAATCTACTACGGATCAGCCGATACAGTCGAATGCCTTGCAACGGCAAGTCTGGATGACCTTCTCAAGATGTGCGATACAAAAAAGCAATAATCTCTACAACTTCTCGCCCGTAAAAACCGGCGCTTTTCTGCCTTTGCGTGCAAACTGTCGCCGTAACCTCGCCGATTCATTCATATAGACATCTTGTTCCTCGGGCATGAGATCAAGAAGTTCTTTCCAGAAGACAATTGAATTACGGATATAGACAGGATTGAAAAGCGATTCCGGCTTGCCTATAAGAGGACATCTATCTTCCATTTCAAAGTTGAACGTCAGGCCCTGTACCCGCCCCTCTTCATCAAGATGCGGTTCGAACGGGAAAATCCTGCATACAATTGCCCGGCTTGAGCGGTTGCAGGCGGCTGGACCGGGACATTTTGCCAGCAATGAGTTCTGATGCAGATCTCTGGCCAGCTTCCTGGCCACCCTATTCCTCAACGGCATACGTTTCCAGAACCTGTTCTTCTTTCGCAGCCATTTGAATTCGTCAACATAAAGCACTGGATAGGTCGTCTCATCTTCGCAACAGGCCGGAATACCGCCATTATCTGACGCACACAACTTCCCACAGTCAAAGTCGGTCATAGCCGGGGAAAGCAGCCTGTAAAACCGGCCCAGCATTTTCTCCGTCAAAACAGGTTTCTTCAAAAGACACTCCTTTTCCAGGCAACTATCTTATTGCATGCGTTTAAACTGTGCAATCATGCTTTTAATCATGCTTCCAGCGTGCCAACATGTTCGCTCCGTTTTCGACTTTGACACAGACATGGTGTCATGCGAATTGCTGGTTGTAAGCTTGACAAAAAAACAAGGCATTTATACATTCCCAGACATGGTGCAACAAGACGAACTGGCACCCGGCTCCGGGGTATAAACGCCTGCGCCAACCTCATGCCGATTGTAATATAAAATGCAATGCGAAGGTGTAGACTATGGTTTCTTCCAGATCATCCAGAATTGATTCTTCAGCGAGGTCGCTTGATTGGCAACAGAGTGATACTGATATGCTTGTGATGCCCGTTGGCAGCATGGAACAACATGGCCCTCATTTGCCCCTGGCTACAGACAGCATTCAGATTGAACATTTTGCGCGAAAAACGGCAGATGCTTTTTCAGCGGCTTTGCTTCCCTGCCTGACCATCGCAACAAGCATGGAGCATTCAGGCTTTCGCGGTTCGTTTTCACTGCAGCCCGAAACACTGATGCAGGTTGTTCGCGATATTGTTGAAGAAGCCGGGCAGCAGGGCTTTAGAATAGTGATTGTTCTCAACGGACATGGCGGCAATCATGCGCTGGTGCCTGTTTGCCGCGATATCAACAGGCATAACGGACCGGTAAAAATAATTCTGGTCAGCCCATTTTCCTTTCTGGATCGTTCGTTGCTGGATGCTTCCCGGCAGGAAGGATTAAGTATCCATGCGGCAGAAACAGAGACTTCCTTCATGCTGGCCCTGGCGCCTGAGCTGGTGGGAGATGCCCGGCCGAATATGCCGCCATTGCAAGGCCCGGTTCCATTGAGTCAACCGGATCTGACAACTTTCGGTATCGGCCATTTCAACAGAGAAGGTGTCATAGGCCGCTCCGAAACGGCGTCGCAGGAAAAAGGCAAAGCATTGCTGCGTTCAGCCGAAGAAGGTTTGTTGTCTTTCCTGCGTGACCGCATTGAGCGTTTGCGGAAGAATGCGAATTACAGTGGATTGGGGGAAACAGAATAATGGATAAAGTACGTGTAGGGATTGTAGGATCGAAGTTTGCGGCCGACTTTCATGCTGATGCATATTCCAGGAACTCGAATGTGGAGTTGACGGCTGTTGCTGCAATCGACAATTTGCAGCCTTTTGCCGAAAAGTGGGATATACCTTCAACTCACGAGGATTACCATGAAATGCTGAAGCGTGACGATGTAGATCTGGTATCCGTTTGTGTGCCTAATTTCCTGCATCACGACGTAGTTGTCGCCGCGGCTGAAGCCGGCAAGCATGTTGTCTGCGAAAAGCCTTTCGGCATCAACGCGGCAGAAGCCGAAGCAATGATCAAGGCCTGCGACGGCGCCGGCATCAAAGCATTTTATGCTGAGGATTGGGTTTTTGCTCCGGCATTGAAAAAAGTCGGTGAGGTTGTGAGCGAGGGAGCCATAGGCGAGGTTTTATATGTCAAGGCCAAGGAAGTTCATAACGGCACACACAGTCCTTTTGCAAAAAACAAAAAGACATGCGGCGGAGGCAGCCTTATACACCTTGGCATCCATCCCATAGGCTGGATGCTGTACTTTCTAGGACAGGAAGGATCAAACCCGGTTGTCGAAGTGGTCGGAAAAACTAATGGCGGCGGCGAAGATAATTATGTTCACAAGGACAACAGCGGGGAGGACTGGGCATGCGGCATTCTTAAATTCCGCAATGGAGTGCACGGGTTTATTGAGGCCAACTATATTACCGTGGGCGGGATGGACGACAAAATCGAGATCTATGGAAGCGAGGGACGCGTCAGTGTTGATTTGACTTTCAGTTCGCCGGTCAACGTATACAGCCGGTCGGGCTATTCTTATTGTATCGAAAAAGCGGACAACACCCTGGGCTGGACCCGCCCGGCAGTTGACGAGTTTCACAACCTGGGCTATGTTGATGAGCTTGCTTATTGTGTGGCTTGCGTGAAGAATGATCAAACCCCGCAATACGGCGTAAGCGGACGTATGGGATCAGCCTGCAACCGGATAGTTGAAGCGTTATACACATCGAGCCAGGAAGCCCGCACAATACAAATGGAGCAGCATGGCTAAATATACTGATTTTGACCTACCGGTTGAAATGGCCGGCGTGAAGTTCCGTAATCCTTTCTATGTCGCGTCGGGCCCAACCACAATGACAGTGGAGCAGCTTGAGCGTATCGATGCGACCGGTTGGGGCGGTGCCTCTTTGAAATTAACCGTTGACCCTGCGCCGTATATCAACCGTCATCCGCGTTATGGTTACTATCCCGAAAAGACTTACCTGACCTTTACAGCCGAGCGCAGATTAACTCTTGACCAACTCCTTGAATTGATTGAGAAGGGCCGCAAAAAGGCTCCGAACCTTGTTTTGTTTTCAAACATAACCTATTCGGGCGATAAAGGGGCCGCGGGTTGGGCTGAAATGGCGAAAAAATGCGAAGAGGCGGGCGCGCATGTCAATGAGCTAAACATGTGCTGTCCGAACATGTCTTTTAATGTTGAGGTTTCCGGAACTTATAGTGAAGGACCTCGGACCGGAGCGAGTCTGGGCCAGAATTTGGAAGCGATTGCCGAAATCGTCAAGGCGATCAAAGCAGAAACGTCCATCCCGTTATTTCTCAAAGTAACCCCTGAAGGGGGTAAGCAGGCGGAAATAGCCAGGGCTGCCATTGATGCAGGAGCCGATGCCGTTGGAGGCAACGCCAACCGCCTGGGAATTCCGCCGGTGAATATTTATGCCCCGGAGACCAGCGATCATTATCTGCAGAAAGAGATAGGCATGGCTTGTATGAACGGGGAATGGCTCAAACCTCTGGCCTTGCGCGATGTCTACACAATGCGCAAACGTTGCGGGGAAAACGCGATCCTTACAGCTACCGGCGGCGTTCTCAAATGGCAGGATGCAGTTGAGATGATAATGTGCGGGGCAGATCTTGTGGGCATGTGCACTGCTACACTGATCAATGGTTATGGATTCCTGCCTGAATTTATTCATCACTTCAAGGCCTTCCTCAAGGCACAGGGTTATAAAGCGCCTCGTGAAATGCGCGATCGTCTCGTGTCGGCCGTGACTTCCGCGCCCGACCTTACGTTATATGCCGGGCACGCTGAAAAATCGGTGGACGGCCTTGTGGCGCCATGCACCTGGGCCTGCCCGAATTCGGTTCCGGCTCAAGGGTACGTCCGCAAGGTCGCTGAATCCGAATTCGAGGAAGCCTATCAGCTCATTATGTCGCGCTCGCCTCTGCAGTCGATATGCGGGGAAGTATGCGACCATCCGTGCGAGGAGGCTTGTACTCGCGGATTGATGGATGAATCGATCCGCATTCGTGAAATCAAGCGTTTTGTACTGGATATGGCCGAGCAAGAGGGCTGGAAACCGCGCATCCATGACGCGCGCGCTGAGAAGCATGGCCGGAGCGTGGCGGTTGTAGGGTCAGGACCTGCTGGTCTGGCCTGCGCCTATGATCTGGCGCGCGCGGGGTATACTGTCAAGGTCTTTGAAGCTGCGGACCGGCTGGGCGGTATGCTGGTTTCCGGCATTCCCGCTTTTCGGCTTGATAACGATAAGCTGAAAAAAGAGATTGATATGATCCGCGAGGCAGGGGTTTCGTTCCAGACCGGCAGTCGGCTTGGCCGCGATTTTACCCTCGCCGACCTCAGAAAGGATGGATTTGACAGCATATTTATCGGTATTGGCGCTCAGCAGGGGCTGGAACTTGGCGTGCCCGGGGAAAACCTGCCGGGAGCCATGTCGGCTGTTGAATTTCTGAAACATGTCTCCAATGGCAATGCGCCTGAACTCGGCAAGCGTGTGGCAATTATAGGCGGAGGCTATTCAGCAATGGACGCCGCGCGAACCGCCCGGCGGCTTGGCGCGGAAACCGTTTATGTCTTATATCGCCGCACAAAAGATGAGATGCCGGCAACGGGTGATGAGATTGAAGATGCCGAGGCTGAAGGTATACAAATCATGTATCTCGTGGCGCCACAGGCTGTTCTCGGTTCCGACCGCGTTGAGGGGCTTCGCATGCTCAACTATGTTCTCGGCGAGGCGGACGAATCCGATCGACGTCGGCCCAGAGAAGTTCCCGGCACTGAATTCAGGCTTGAAGTTGACAATGTAATCAGCGCGCTCGGGCAGCGGGTTCGGTTGGATCAAGGCATGGACCTGGAGTTGACCGCGCGTCAGACCATTGGCATAGACCAGTCAACCGGCGCCACCAACGTTGACGGCGTTTATGCAGGAGGCGACTGCGCGCGCGGAGCAAGCAGTGTAATTGCCGCTATTGCCGATGGTAAACGTGCGGCCGCGTCTATTGATGCTGATCTGCGAGGTGAAGATGCCTTCCTGGCAGCTGATATTGAAAAAGTCATGAGCGACAGAGATAAAGTGCTTGAACGCACCGGAAATCGTCCACGGCGTCCGCGTGTGCAGATTGAGAAGCGGCCTTCGGCCGAGCGGGTTGCCGATTTCGAGCGTTATTCAACCGTATTGAGCGAGGAGCAGGCGGTGTCAGAAGCCGGACGTTGTCTGGCTTGTGGTTGCGGGGCTGGATGCGAGATATGCAAGGACATATGCAAGGTATTTGCCTGGAGCATGGACCCGCAGGGACGCGTAATTCTTGATGAGGATAAATGCGTAGGCTGTGGCATGTGCATTCACCGTTGCCCAAATAAAAACATTGAAATGGTGCAGACAGGTACAGAGAACATATAAAGACATCAGATTAAGGGATTATATGACAACAACAGCAGAAACGGTAAGAGTAGGACGTAAAGAACTTGAACAGTTCTGTGCAGCGGTATTTGAGAAACAGGGTCTGGGCGCTCAAGAAAGCAGCCAGGCTGCCTCCGTTCTGGTAGCCGCCGATGTAAGAGGGATTCCCTCTCACGGAATTGGAAGACTGTGGCGCTATGTCAACGGATTAAAGTCCGGCCTCATGGTGCATGACGCAGTTCCGGAAACTCTGATGGACACTTCGAGCTCTTTAGTGGTAAATGCAAAAGGGGGAATGGGCGCACCGGTAAGCGTCGGAGTCATGAAATCCCTTATTGAAAAGGCGCGGGGGAATGGATCTGCCTTTGGTTGCGTACGCAACTCCAATCATTTCGGTATTGCCGGGTATTACGCCATGATGGCGCTTGAGGCTGATATGCTTGGCATTGCCATGACCAACACGGCTGCGTTGGGTGTTCCAACATTCGGTCGACAGGTGATGTTCGGCACTAATCCACTGGCATTTGCCGCGCCTGCACAGAAAGAGGGGGCTTTTGTACTGGATATGTCCACAACTGTTGTCACCCGTGGCAAAATAGAGGTATATGACCGCCACGAAAAACCTTTGCCCGAGGGTTGGGCGGTCGATAAAACAGGTCGCTCGGCCAGAAACGCGCGCAGTCTTCTTGATGATATGCAGGAACGTATCGGCGGAGGCATCCTGCCTCTGGGCGGACTGGGCGAGTCGCACGGCGGTTACAAAGGATATGGTCTGGCCGTGATGATCGATGTGCTCTGCTCAGTTCTATGCGGCGCCCCGTTCGGGGAGGATGTTTTTGATACTGCTGAATCATCCGCGAGAGTGAGCCATTTCTTCGGAGCAATCAAAATTGAAGCCTTCCGCGAGCCAGCGGAGTTTCGCCATGATATGGACCGTATGCTTGAGAGTCTTCGCAAGTGTCCGCCTGCCGAAGACGCAGAACGTGTTTACTTTGCAGGGCAAAAAGAACAGGAACATGAGCAGGAAACCGAACAGACAGGTGTGCCTGTTCTCGGAAAAACCTGGAATATGTGTGTTGACATAGGCAGAGAAGCCAACGTGCCAATTCCTCCATTGCTGTAAGAAAATCACTACTATCCCAAGGTTGAATAGCAGGGAAGATTCGCATGAACCCCATAAAACAGCCTTTTTTGCAGCCTGAAGGCTGATGCTCTGCAGCAAGCAATCAAACCAATTGCTCAGGTCTATTTTGCGGGTAAACCCGCATATCTCACAGGATTTCGTAGTAGCCTGTCCGCCATACGGCGGAAGAGCGTGGAAAGTGCTGCTGCGGGGGTGCGAATTGGTGAAACGCCGGAGCAGCCGTATAGACATACTGCAATCTGGCGTTTTGTCAATTCGTGCCGTCGCAGTGGCGCTATCCGCGCTCGCAGCAGGAATTCTGTGAGATATGCGGGTAAAGGGCAGACCTGGTACGCTGTCCCATTATTTTCGATGACGCGATTTCTTTCCGTAAAGAGACGATATCCCGCAAATCTACACGGTGCCGCGGATAACCGGGACCATTGGCGTAAACTCTTGCCTACAGTCCTTCAGGAATGTAAATATATCAGCATACTTGCTTAACCGGAGCTCTTGAAACCGTGAAATTGATCTTTCTGTCCGGCCCGTTGACCGGAGAACGCTATAGGATACATGACGCCGCCTTAATAGGCAGAGATATCTCAAACGATATCGTGATTCGGGATCAGGCTGTTTCTCTGGTGCATTGCCAGTTGTTTCCAGAGAATAATTGCTGGTTTATAAAAGATCTTGGGTCCACCAACGGGATCAAAATAAACGGGGAAAGACTCATCAGGGCGGAACTGCGCGACGGCAACGGGTTGGTAATAGGCAACAGCAGGATCCGTATCGAGCGGCCTGAACAGGGGGCCCCTTCCTCGGAAACAGTGCCAATAGAAAATACACAGGAAGCTCTGGCGGAATATGATTCCATGGACAAACCGCCGGACACTGCCCGGGAGCTTTCACGCCATGTCTTCGGCAAGGTCACCTATTACCTGAAACGCAAGATTGCCGATGGCGGCATGGGCTCTGTGTATGAGGCGGAGCAATTCGGAGCCGAGGGTTTCATTAAAAAAGTGGCCATAAAAACAATCCTCCCAAAATATGTTAAGAAAAGAAGTTTTGTCACTTCTTTCATAGCCGAAGCCAAACTGGTGGCCAACCTGGTACATCAGAATATAGTGCAGATACATCAGCTTGGCCGCCATGACCACGGCTACTATATAGCTATGGAATACATTAATGGCATTAACCTGTCAGACTTGATTCACCAACACAAATGTCTTGATATACGGATGAACAGGCGCTTAGCAAGGTTTATCGCCAGCCGAATCTGTAGGGGGTTGGAGTATGCTCACACAAAAACCAGCGAAAACGGCGAAGCGCTTGGACTGGTTCACAGGGATGTATCTCCTAATAACATTATGATTACCCGCGAGGGCGAAGTCAAACTGACCGATTTCGGAGTCGCAAAAGCAGCGCAGTTTATGGAGCAAGATCACGGAGTCCTGGTGGGGAACGTGGAATACATGTCCCCGGAACAGGCGGCCTGCACAGAAGTGGATGCCAGAAGCGATATATATTCCCTGGGCCTGGTTTATTATGAATTGCTGACTGGTAAGCGGATTTTCAAAGTTTGCAATGACGATATTGATGAGGCCGTCGAAAGGACAAAGGAAGGAAAAATACCCGACCCGAGAGAACACGTGCCTGACTTGCCGCAAAGCATTGTTGATATTGTCATGCGATGTCTCGAAAAAAATCCTGAATTACGATACCAGTCTTCCGGCGAGCTAGGCTATGTACTCGAAAGAGAACTATATTCCAACGGCCATGGGCCAACAATAGTAACGCTTGCAGATTACTGCAGAGACATCGGCGACTCTTTATGAAAACACCAACTCCGGGGGTCACATGAATATTGTCTATTGACTGTTAACCCGCATATCTCACGGAATTTCGTAGCTGCCTGTCCGCCATCCGGCGGAAGAGCGTCGAGAGTGCTGCTGCGGGGGCGCAAATTGATAAAACACCGGAGCAGCCGTATAGACATACTGCAATCTGGCGGTTTGTCAATTCGTGACGTCACAGTGGCGCTATCCGCGCTCGCAGCAGCAATTCTGTGAGATATGCGGGGT
Organism: uncultured Victivallales bacterium; assembly: GCA_964433435.1. Classification (GTDB taxonomy): domain Bacteria; phylum Verrucomicrobiota; class Kiritimatiellia; order UBA8416; family CAYSRM01; genus CAYSRM01. The sequence continues at coordinate 692 of CAYSRM010000002.1, read as the reverse complement.
AAAGGTTTGCTTCGTCATCCGTCTCATGTGTTTATGCCCCACAGGACACCAGGCATCTACATTTGAAAGATGCCAAAACATCAGCGGTAGAATTCAGTTTTTTTCCAGGAATGCATTCACTGTGTCCAGAACTTCCTGGATTTGAAATGGCTTCTTAATATAAGCTTTGCACCCGATATTCATGCACTGCTTGACTGTGTGCTCGGATGTGTAGGCTGAAATTACAATTGCAGGTACGTTTGGCTTTACTTCCGCTGCAAACCGGAGAAGCTGCATCCCGTCCACTGGCGCCATTCGAATATCAGTAATGATCAGGTCACATTCAGTGTTACGTATTTTATCTTCAGCCTTTTCCGAGTCTCTGACAGGCACGACTTCATGGCCCTGGGCCTCAAGAAGCATTCCCACGGACTTTAGCACCTGCTCTTCATCATCTATTAACAGTATCTTAGCCATATAAATATAATACTCCGTGCCATGGTCATAGTCAAGCTGCAAAGTGCCAGCAACCAAGAACGCGGAATACCTCGCGGCAAACAAGCCTCTGCCGCCCTCCCGCTTTGTGCCCTTTATTATTGTTTGACACGTGAGATTCTGTGTGTGTATGATCTCCACAATTGTTCTTTAATAGCTCCAGAAGTGGAATCAAGCGGAAGTCTGTGAAAATCAGACGCGGTCGCGCCGCTGTAACC
>CAYSRM010000001.1:0-69425 GCA_964433435.1 uncultured Victivallales bacterium | reverse complement strand
AAAAATCGATGGCAGCCTCAAGTTGATCAGACAACTGGTATTCGGTGAATGGAACGAAGACGATTTCCTGATCGTCCGCAAAGGCGAATCCATCTCCGGAGTCTACGACTGGAATACCGTAATCAACACAAAATAGACTACGGACTACTGACCAGAGACTACAGCGCCACACATTCACAACCTCACATACCTTCTACCCTCTTCCCAAAATGACGTCCCGAGCGCTCAAGCGCCTCGGGACCAATAAAGCGCCGCAAAGCGCAAATGACCAATACCCCCTCCCGCTCACTGCTTACTCTCCCTCAATCCAGGCGTCAGGGTAAAAATCCGCACACTCATTCGAAGATACCTTGGCCCATCCCTCTATCTTTGAATAATCTTCGCTGAACCGGCCTATATATATCTCCACCGCCGGCCCGCCGTTGCCTATTCGGTTGAAACCTAAACCTTCCTTGTACGGGCCCGACAACACCATGAAGCGCGAACGATTGCTCCATCGAGGATGAAAGACCTCGTGTCCGCCCATCCCCGGCCCGTCGTTGATTGCTATCCGCCTGCTTCCATCCGGTCCGCTCAATGCAAGCTCCCTGTGACCATTGCCCATGCGCCACGATCTTCCCGAGTCGTCAGGAGACATCGACGGCCAACAACCACCCCCATGCTCTTCAAAACGGTCTTCCACAAGATCTATTACGCCGAGCTCCTCGCCGTCCACATCAGCGCTCACGAAACGACCTGTTTCCGATAACTGGAAATTGTTTTCGTTTACAATAAACCCGTCACACACAGGCTCAACAACTTCACTGTCCTCCACACAATAGCGAACTACCCTTGAATGATACCGGGGATGTTCCCGGTCAGCCGAGCCGACAATAACCCACCCGGCGCCTGTTTCCGGATCCTTCCATGTATCAAGCGTGCGGCCCTGTGCAAAAGCTGTTAAGCCGCTTCCATCCCATTCAACCCGGTAAATCCGCCCATCGCTCCTGTCGGAAAAGAAAATGTATCTCCCACATGGAGAAATTACAGGCCGGGATATATTGCGCGGCCCCGGAACAATCACCCTCTCCCCGTAACCGTCTTCCGTGTCAAGTCCAACCAGGTCAAGTTTATCACCAAGCGCATAGACATCATTCATCTCATCACAGTCCCGGCACCAGACTATTCGCGAATGTGATCCAGTCAGATCCCGCACATATGCCGCCGGTGATTTCCCGCCCGTTCCGGCATGATTCATGTAAGCTTTTTGCTGCGCAAATACCGGAAACAGAACTCCAGCCAGGACCACGCCCGCCAAAACAAACAGGCAGCGTCTGCGCTTACGCTTGTCCATCCCCTTCATAAGAATCCAGCCCCCGGCAATTACGAGAACAAAAAGACCCTCCGTCAAAACTGTCCAGACATGCTGAATGCTGAAAAATCCTTCCGACCAGTGGAGACCGTAAAACAGCTTTACCGGCGACTGAAACCGCTGCGCCATAAACGGCCAGAAAAGACGGACCCCGCGTCCTACGGTAAAGAAATCCATTACAACATGAAGCTCATAACTCAACAACGCTATCCAGAACCACTGCATAGCCGGCTTGAGGCGCAGAATATGTGCGCTCACGCCTATCACCGTGGCCACCGCCAGACCGGTCAGAAGACTGTGCGAAAACTGGTTATGATAAGCCCCGAAATCATCCGATAAAAAGCCTGCAACAGAATCCATATCCGGGAGTTGGGAAAGAAATACGAGGAACAACACTTCAAAAACAGTACAAAACCTTCCATGTGTCCTGTCTACTGCCTCCCGACCCGAACCACGGTATATCAGATATCCTGCGCTTAAATGTGCTAAAGGCGACGGCATAACGCAAAGGGCTCCCATTCCATGTGAATCACGTCCCACATGTTAAAACCATTTTAAAAACCAGCACAAACACATAACTCCTGTCTTTTATGTAGAACCTTAGCCCGCATATCTCACAGGATTTCGTAGTAGCCTGTCCGCCATCCGGCGGAAGAGCGTGGAAAGTGCTGCTGCGGGGGTGCGAATTGGTGAAACGCCGGAGCAGCGGTATAGACATACTGCAATCTGGCGTTTTGCCAATTTGTGCCCCCTCAGTGGTGCTATCCGCGCTCACAGCAGGAATTCTGTAAGATATGCGGGTTAGTAACCTCTACTCCACCATGACTGTCCAGCATAACATTGCAAACTGACACCCGCAACCCCATGCAAAGTGATTTTGCGGACACAGGCAGCGCTATCCAGCCTCAGATTCTATTCCTCACGGCCATGCGTTTTGCGTTAAAGATTCAATGCAAGGCGTTGGTAATTACAGGCTATTGAATACCGAGTGCGGCACAGGAACTTGAAGACGGGATCGGGCAGCCTTAAGAAGGTACGGATCCAACTCAGTCGAGAATACATTTTCCCCGGGCTCGACTTCGGTAAGAATTTCTCCCCAGGGCCCCACCACAAGGCTGTGACCGTAAGCGTCAATCCCGGTTTTACGATTTGCCCCCCATTGGTTCGGAGCGATTATGAAACATTGATTTTCAATTGCCCGGGCCCTGGCCAGCACACGCCAGTGGTCGCGACCTGTCTGGAACGTGAAGTCAGACGGGGCAAGAACAGCTTTGCATCCCACCGCAGCATAATGACGATAAAGCTCCGGGCAGCGCAGGTCGTAGCAAATTGACAGCCCAACTTTCCAACCTTCGATTTCTACAGTTTCGGGTTTATTACCCGTGGAACAAACGCGGCTTTCGCTTACTTTTTCCTTTCCATCCTCGTACAACGAGAACAGATTGATTTTGCGGTAGGCTTTTACCAGATCACCGGACCGGTTATAGACAACCAGTGTTTTGTATATGTTCCTGCCTTCTTTTTCCATCACGCTCCCGCCTACAAGCCAGGCATTCAACTTCTGCGCCAGTCCTGCCAATGCACTGGCAGCCGGTCCGTCCTTAAGACTTTCAGCGGTAGCCCTGTAGTCATCGTCGCTGCCGCGGCACGAAAAACCCTCTGGAAGCACAATCAGATCAGTCTCACCGATATCTTCAAGCAGCTCCTGGATTCTGGCAAGGTTTTCCTGCTGTTCAGGAAGCGAGTCAAGCTGAACAAGTATAACGCGAAGCTGCTTCACGGTGTCTCCCTTTTCATTTCCGACCAGTAGTCCACCTTTTCAGGGAGAACCCAGCGGATACCACCACGCGGATCGGCCACATCGTCCCGGTAACGTGGTATAATATGAATGTGGGCATGCGGAACCGTTTGCCCCGCAGCCGTCCCCTCATTGATTCCAACATTGAAACCATCCGGCGCAAAGCTGTCAATAAGAATGCGACGCACTTCAGCAACCAGCCGCCATGAAGCCGCTAGCTGTTCTGCTGGAAGGGCAAAAAGGCTGGACACCACTTTTTTTGGTATCACAAGGGCATGACCGCGGCTAACGGGATAGAGATCAAAAAAAGCCAAGGCCGCTTCGTTTCCAACTATAAACCTGTCAATGTCCACGGGATAGAAGGGAGATTCTGCCGCTGGTTGTGTATTGTTTATACTCATTTTTTTTCTTCGTATCCTTCTTCGCCGGAATCGAGAAATTTGTCTGTTTCCGGCGCGGGCATGGCGTCAACACTACGAAGGCGCCGTTCAATTGCCCTGGTACGGCGTGCGATATCGCTTTCTATGGCATTGCTTGCTTCATTAAGTTTCTTCTGGACTTTGCTTATCACTTCTTCAAATTTGCCGAACTGCGTTTTGACAGCTCCGAGCAACGTCCATACTTCGCTGCTGCGTTTCTGGATGGCCAGAGTTCTGAATCCCATTTGCAAGCTGTTGAGCAACGCTGCCAGAGTAGTAGGCCCCGCAATGTTGACCTTGTACTCTTTCTGAAGGTGTTCTACAAGACCGGGTCGGCGGAGCGCTTCACCGTACAAGCCTTCTATTGGAAGAAACATTATCGCGAAATCCGTGGTTTGCGGCGGATTAAGGTATTTATCCCTTATCTGCCGGGCCTCCGCTTTAATTCTCTGTTCTATGTTTTTAGACGCACTTTCAACGGCCGCAGAATCACCCCTGTCTGAGGCATCTATAAGCCTTTCGTAATCCTCGCGCGGATATTTTGCGTCTATGGGTAACCAGACATGTTCGTCCTCCATTTCATCTTTACCCGGCAGACGAATAGCAAATTCCACGCGCTGGTCACTGCCCTCTTTTGTCTGAACGTTGTGTGCGTACTGGTCTGGAGCCAGGATCTGGTCCAGAAGATTCGCTAATTGGATTTCGCCCCACGTTCCGCGGGTTTTCACGTTTGCCAGAACCTTCTTGAGATCTCCTACCCCATTTGCCAGCGATTGCATCTCACCGAGACCCTTGTGCACCTGATCGAGCCGTTCCCCAACCATTTTAAAAGATTCACCCAGTCTTTTTTCGAGAGTCCCCTGTAGTTGTTCATCAACGGTCTTGCGCATCTCTTCGAGTCTTTTTGCGTTATCTTCCTGTAGCTTCATAAGTTTCTGCTCAACTTTACTTTCCAGCCGTTCCATGCGCTCTTCATTCGACCTGGTCAGTTTTTCCATTCTCGAATTCTGAGCGCCCGAGCTTTCGGCGATATTCCTGACTATTGAGTCATTGAACCCCCTGAGCTGGCTCAGGGTTTCTTCCCGGTTGCGCCCGATTTCTTCGCGCACATCTCTCGCAATGCGTTCCTGAGCCTCATAGATTGAGTTCACCCTTGCTTTAAGATCCGGCAGGTCGTTTGAAGAGCGCCTGAAAATAAGAATCAACAGAAAAACAATCGTCACCGCCATAAGTACAACTGATAGAACTTCCATAAAAGAACAATCCTCCTCATTAAATGACCTTCCGCGTTCATCCCCCCACCATCCCCCGTAGGACGGTGCTCCGCGCCGTCATTTCTTCACACAATATGAGCCCTATCCCCCTCATAGCCGCCTGCCGGAAAAGCGCCGGCTGCAGCCCCAAGGAGATTTGCCATCGCATCGCCAAACGAAGGCTCCCGCGTGATTGTCAGAACACCCTGGACAACCTCCAGCAAGCCTCCGCAAAGTGAACACACAATCACAACAAATATCATGTTCCGTATTCGACATCGCGAAGCAGGTTCAAGCGACCTGACAAATAAAATCCCCATAATCGCATACATTACAAAATGCGCGATCTTGTCGCCAAAAGGTATAGCATGCATGCTGCCGGTCGACGGCGTTTCCAGCACAGATACAAGCAGAATAATAATCAGATATACAACAGAAACAATCCTGCTGACGTTAACGCCTGTGCCGTGGCCGTCTATTTTGTCTTTCCTTTTCATAAAGCATTCCCCGCCCCAGTCAGCCGCGTATCATTGATTCCGTCTAAAAAGCCCTATTTTAAAATGGATGCATGGCATCTGCCCCACCGCAGTTCGTAATCGTAATCGGTTTTGCGCAGAAAGTCGATTGCGATCAGAATCTGAACTCGTAAGTTCTGCGCAGAAGATCTGAGCCCCCAGCATCCAGAAACCAGCATCCAGAAACCAGCATCCTCCTATTTTATCATCTTGCCCTGTTCCGGCCACTGATGTAAGACTTGATGCATGATAACAATAGTTTCAGGACTGCCGCGGTCGGGCACTTCGATGATGATGCAAATGCTGAAAGCCGGAGGGCTTGAAATTCTAACCGATAACGTCCGTGAGCCAAACGAGGACAATCCAAGAGGGTATTACGAGTACGAACCGGCAAAGCGTCTGAGTAAAAATAACAGCTGGCTGGGCGTGGCCGAAGAGAAAGCCCTGAAAATAGTCTCACCGCTTCTGTACGAATTACCTCCGGAACATAAGTACGGAATCATCTTTATGCAAAGACCGCTGGATCAGATCCTGGCATCCCAGGCACAAATGCTTGATCGTTCCGGTAAAACCAGGGCAATGCAAGACGGGGCAATGAAACAGCATTTCCTGCAGCATCTGGCCAGGCTGCATGCCTGGCTGGCAAAACAAGGCAACATGCAGGTTCTGCTTTGTCCCTATCTATCAATACTGGAATCTCCCACGAAATGGGCAGAAAAAATCCAACAGTTCCTCGACATCGACCTGGATATTCAAAGCATGGCCAGCCAGACCGCCCCCTCGCTACACCGCCAGAAACATAAAACATAACACGGACCGCTCCCCTATCTTCGTCCCAATCTTTATCCCGGTCCTTGTCGACGAAAATCAAGACAATGATCGCGACAACGATGCCGCAAGATCAACCATTCACAGGATTTCGTAGTAGCCTGTCCGCCATCCGGCGGAAGAGCGTGGAAAGCGCTGCCGCGGGGGCGCCAATTGGTGAAACGCCGGAGCAGCCGTATAGACATACTGCAATCTGGCATTTTGTCAATTCGTGCCGTCGCAGTGGCGCTATCCGCGCTCGCAGCAGGAATTCTGTGAGATATGCGGGCTAGCAGCCTTTCCCGCCTCAAGCGGACCTGCATCAGGTGCGGCAGTCTGCTCAATCTTACACGCTGCGGCAAGCATCCAAACCAATTGCCCGACGCATAAACTTTTCCTTGCATACTCCAACATTAAAGAGGATATTCCAGACTTTCAAAATACGAAAAAAATGGAGTTGTTAACTTATGAATTCAGAAGAAACTCAGTCGATGCTAGTTTCACCGCACGGAGGCGAACTTCGACCTCTTATCATCGAAGGCGAGGAACTTGAAGTTGAGACGAAAAAAACCGGATCAATGCAAAAAGTCCGGATGTCATCACGTGAAACCTCCGACCTGATTATGCTGGCCTGCGGAGCGTTCAGCCCCTTGAAAGGCTTCATGTGCAGCCAGGATTACAAATCCGTTGTCCAGGATATGCGAATGCAGGACGGACTGCTTTGGCCAATACCCATAACACTGGCAGTCTCCAAGGAACAGGCTGATGAAATCGAAACCGGCAGCGAAGTCGCCCTTGTGGACGATGATACAGGTAAAATCATGGGGTCTCTTACAGTCGAAGAGAAATATGAATACGACAAAAAAACCGAAGCCCAATGCGTATTCGGCACCACGGATAAAGAACATCCCGGCGTCGCTAAGGTGTATGCCCAGGGAGATGTGCTGCTCGGCGGCACCGTAAAGGCCTTTTCGGAAGGCAAGTATCCCGAAACCTACGGCAACTACTATGCCCGCCCTGCTGAAACAAGAGAGATTTTCAAAAATAAAGGATGGAAAACTGTTGCAGCTTTTCAAACGAGGAACCCGCTACACAGATCGCACGAATACTGCACCAAGATCGCCATGGAGGTATGCGACGGCCTCCTCCTCCACCCGCTTGTCGGTAAACTTAAAAAAGGCGATATTCCTGCTGAAGTGCGCATGAAATGCTACGAGGTGCTGCTCGAAGGCTACTATCCCAAAGACAGAGTGGTATGCAAAGTCTACCCAATGGAAATGAGATATGGAGGCCCCAGAGAAGCTGTGCTGCACGCTATTTTCCGCCAGAACTACGGTTGCAGCCATCTTGTTATCGGAAGAGACCATGCGGGAGTCGGAGACTACTACGGCCCGTTCGACGCACAGAACATCTTTGACGAATTCGACAGCTCAGAACTCCAGATCAAACCGTTGAAGATTGACTGGACTTTCTGGTGCAGGAAGTGCTACGGAATGGCTTCGACCAAAACCTGTCCACACCCCAAGGAAGACAGAATCATGATTAGCGGAACAAACCTTCGTGAAATGCTGGCTGCAGGAGAAAAGCCGCCGGCAGAATTCAGCAGGCCGGAAGTACTCGACGTTCTAATGGATTATTACAAAAAGGCAAAGTAGATACGAGGCAAAACAATGGTTCAACGCAAAGCTACAAATATCACATGGCACGAAGGCAAAGTCACACCCGCAGACCGGGCAAAAGTTATAGGCCACCACGGCGCTGTCCTTTGGTTTACCGGCCTGTCAGGGTCAGGAAAGTCAACGCTGGCAAACGCGGTTGATGCTCTCCTCAATGAACGCGGCCACCACTCGTATGTTCTGGATGGCGACAACGTGCGCCACGGTCTTAATAAAGACCTCGGATTCAGCCCGGAAGACAGGCACGAAAACATTCGCAGAATAGGCGAAATTGCCGCGCTCTTCGAAAATGCCGGCGTAATCGTTATGACAGCCTTCATTTCACCTTACATGAGCGACAGAAATATCGCCCGCGAACACAATCCGTCAGGTCGCTTCCTCGAAGTCTATTGCAACTGCGCACTTTCAGTCTGCGAGGAGCGCGACCCTAAAGGGCTGTACAAGAAAGCCAGGGCAGGCGAAATAAAAGAGTTTACCGGAGTCGATGCGCCCTATGAAGCCCCCCCGCATGCGGAAATCACCGTTAACACCGACAGGGAAACGGTGGAAGAAAGCGCTGAAAAAGTGCTGGAATATCTCGAAGCGCATCAGATAATTCCGCCCACAGAGTAAAACAGCTTTTACAGTGTACCGCAAAACAAACATCATAACACTGCCACCAGGTAGAACCTCCATCCGTGCCTCGGAGGGAAGGACTGTCTGCACACACAGTGCCTGCGGAAGCGCGCGCATCAGCTCAAATAATTCGCATTATGTGCGCTGCGTCCAAATGTAGAGTTGTGGCATCTGATCTATGAGCCAAAGATAGACCTGCAAGCGCACGCTACACCTGAGAACTGCTTGAACACTAATAGATCAAGCTAGACATAAGCCATCTGCGCGTGAGAGAATTAAGAAGTATGTTTAAATCTTCATACAGAGTTTTAACAGTAATGGGCATTCCCCTGAAAGTCCACATATCCCTGGTGGTACTTGCAACCATATCTATCATTCAATTTAGATTCTTATACGGACTGTTCTTTGCTGCCGGGCTTGTCATAAGCATAGCTCTGCATGAACTCGGGCACTCTTTTGTAGCCATAAAAAAGGGTTGCAAAGTGCGAGAGATTACATTGCTTCTTCTGGGAGGAGCCGCCCAAATGGAAAGCATCCCTACCCGTCCGAAAGACGAGCTTCTGATGGCTGTAACAGGCCCTCTGGTGAGTCTGTTTCTCGGCGCCTGCGGCATATTAGGAGGCAGCCTTCTGCCACTCCCGGCCATGCAGGCAATGGCGCCTGCAAAAATCAATATAGTTGAATTACTTGGGTTGTTGAATCTCGTTCTGGCATTCTTCAACCTCATCCCTGCATTTCCGATGGACGGGGGGCGGGTTTTCCGTTCACTGCTATCGCGAAAAATGGGGCGGCTCAAGGCTACTTATGTAGCTGCGCAACTGGGAAAAATCATTGCAGTTCTTTTCGGAATCTATGCTATACATCCGTTCAACCCGATACTGATAGCAATAGCTTTCTTTGTATACATCATGGCCGGCAACGAATATAAAATGGTTCAGATGCAGGAAGCCGCTAAACATTACGGATGGAATATCGGGGCATATGGCCGGCAAAACGAAAATAATGACGATGAGGTTATGATTGGTCCGCCGCCTTATGAAGACGGACCGGGAACACGAAGCGGAATCAGGCCCAATAGAAAAGACAGGCCTTTCAATAATTTCTTAAGATAACATGTCTGCCTACTCCCACAAAGAATGGTCCACGCAACATTCCGCCGAGCTTTACGGCCTCGGCCTCTGGGGAGAAGGTTGTTTTGATGTCTCACCTTCAGGAGATGTGATAGTCAAACCCTTTGATAACGGGAACCGCGGCTGCATCAGTATCGCCGATACCGTAAAAAACCTTGCCGGCCGCGGCCTGAATCTGCCAATGCTGCTTCGTTTCGATGATATACTTGATGCACAAATAAAACGCCTGCACAACTGCTTCTCCATGGCCATATCCGAAGCGTCATACAATGGCAGTTATCACGCGGTGTACCCGATCAAGGTAAACCAGAAGCAACAGGTACTTAAAGATATAGTCGAGTTCGGCCACCCGTTCAGCCACGGACTGGAAGCCGGAAGCAAGGCCGAACTGCTCGCGGCTATAGCGCATGTCTCCGGCAAAAATTCGATGATCATCTGCAACGGCTACAAAGACCAGGAATTTATAGATCTTGCACTTTATGCAACATCTCTCGGATTGCGCGTCTTCATAATTGTCGAAATGCCTGCGGAATTGCACACCATAATCAACAGGTCCAAACAGCTTGATGTTCAACCCAATCTGGGAATCCGGGTCAAGCTCTCCAGCACTTCAGGAGGACACTGGGACAAGTCCTCTGGCGACGAAGGCAAGTTCGGAATGACCGCGTCGCAGATCATAGAAGCCGTAGAAAAACTCAGGTCGGCAGCAATGCTCAACAACCTCAAGATGCTCCACTATCACATTGGTAGCCAGATATCAGACATTACACGAATTCGCACCGCCCTTAAAGAAGCCGTCCGGTTCTACGCCGAGATGGCCCGCATGGGGGCTCATATGCAGGTGATAAATGTTGGCGGCGGCCTGGCGGTAGACTACACCGGCGCAAAAGCCAACGACCCGGGAAGCAGAAACTACTCATTAATAGAGTATGCCGCGGATGTCGTAGACATCATAAAAAATGTCTCGGAAACAGCTGGAATAGAACATCCCGACATCGTGAGCGAATCAGGAAGAGCTACAGTGGCATCCCATTCAGTGCTGGTTTTCAATGTTCTTCATACCAGAAGCTTTAAACCCCGCACCCGGAACGAACATCCGGCCTTCCGATGTTCCCGCGCAACAGAAAGCCTCTTCGAAGCCTTTGAATATATCAGGCCCGGACACCTGCAGGAAGCATTCAACGATGCCGTCTATTACAGAGACCAGGTCAGGGAACAGTTTATCCTCGGTGAAATATCAATGGAAGAAAAGGCGTATGCAGAAGACACTTTCTGGAACATAATACAGAGAATCTCCACCGCGTCCGGCGAACAGGAATACGTGCCGCAAGCTCTGAGAAAACTTGAACCCGCCCTCCCCGACGTTTACTACGGAAACTTCAGCCTCTTTCAATCTCTGCCGGATTCCTGGGCAATCGATCAGGTCTTCCCGGTTATGCCTGTACATCGCCTTCAGGAAAAACCGGAAAGGAACGCGGTGATTGCAGATATCACATGTGATTCCGACGGCATACTCAATCGCTTCGCCATGGCCGGCAGGCGCTCATCCACGCTCAAACTTCATGAACTTAATGACGAGGAATACTACCTCGGCATATTCCTCGTCGGCGCATACCAGGAAACGCTCGGCGACCTGCATAACCTGCTCGGAGAGATCAATGTTGTGCATGTCTCCGCTGACAAAGATGGACGAGTTACCTATAACCGCGAACTCCCCGGCGCTGTAGTCGGCGCTGTACTCGAAGATGTGGGATACAATCGCAACCAGGTGGAAAACAGCCTCCGGTCCCTTGTCAATGCCGACGAAATAAACGGGCAAACGGACAAAGACGCCATAATGAATGCGTTCATCGAAGCTCTGGACGGTTATACATATTTCGAGCGCTGATGAATAATACTGGTTTTCTAGACAAAACGAAAGAGGAAGCAACAGATGCTTCCGCACCCTACGTAGTTCTGCCATTGCCCTACGAACGCACAGTCAGCTACGGCAGCGGAACATCAACAGCACCTGACGCTATACTGCGCGCAAGCCGGGAAACAGAGGATTTCGACGAAGAACTTATGACGCCGATCAACATCCGCGTCCAGACTCTGCCCGCGCCTGAGTTCAAAGACATGGACCCGCAAACCTGTCTCTCTATGATTGAATCACTCGCACAGCCTGTCTTTGCCGAAAAAAAGTTTCTACTTTCGCTCGGCGGAGAACACTCAGTCTCCGTGCCGCTTATAAACGCTGCGAGAAAGGAGTGGAAAGATATTGCGGTTCTGCACATTGACGCACACGCCGACCTGCGAAAAGAATACCAGGGCTCAGCAAACTCACACGCCTGCGTCATGCGGAGAGTGGAGGAAATGGGCCTTGCCTTTGTTTCAGCAGGAATAAGAAGTTTTTCCGCCGAGGAATACAGGCACATGAAGCAAAACAACACTCTGCACCGGATCGTGTATGCAAAAACCCTGGCAGAGAATCCAATCGGTCAACCCCTTGAAAAAATAAAAGAAATCCTATCCGGCTCGGCACACACCTATATCACCGTGGACATAGACGCCCTGGATCCCTCTCTGGTGGCCGGAACCGGAACTCCGGAACCAGGCGGCCTTTCATGGTACAGCCTGCTGCAAATATTGCGGTCAACTTTTAAATCTCAAACCGTTGTCGGAGTCGATATAGTGGAGACATCACCTGTTCCCGGCTCCCATGTAAGTGAATACACAGCCGCCAGACTTGGACTGAAAATGATGCTTTACCATCAAGCACTGTCTCCCGGCAGCCGTCCGGAACGGTAAGCCTTCACAAGCCGGTTGGTCGATGGGTCGTGCAAGAGAGGCTTGTTACTATCTTTGATTTCCTCGAGCACCCTTGTAGCGAGAACTTTGCCAAGCTCAACACCCCACTGGTCGAACGAATTGATACGCCAGATTACGCCCTGTACAAAGACTTTGTGCTCATACAGAGCAACCAGAGCGCCAAGCGTCTCGGGTGTAAGCTTCTGTGCCAGTATTACATTTGAAGGCCGGTTCCCCTCAAATACTTTGTGCATTACCAGTTCATCTTCCACACCGTCCCGGCAGACCTGCTCCCGGGTCTTGCCGAAAGCAAGAGCCTCGGTCTGCGCAATCATGTTGGCGATCAGTTTATCGTGATGGTCCCCGCACGGTTCACAGGATTCCAGGAAACCAATAAAATCCAAAGGCACAATCTTTTTACCCTGGTGGATAAGCTGATAAAAGGCATGCTGACCGTTGGTGCCTGGCTGTCCCCACACGATTGGACCGGTCTGGTAGCCAACAGCCTCCCCACTCTTGTTCACAGATTTGCCGTTGCTTTCCATATCAAGCTGCTGCAAATGGGCAGGAAACCTGGCAAGGTACTGTTCATAAGGCAGGACAGCATGAGTCTGGCAACCATAAAAGTTATTATACCATATCCCCAGCAGCGCAAGTATCACTGGTATGTTCGACTCAAAATCGGAATTCCGGAAATGTCTGTCCATCCGATGAAAACCGTCCAGCATCCTCACAAAATTCTCCGGCCCAATAGCAATCATTAGAGACAACCCTACCGCAGAACATAATGAATACCTTCCGCCGACCCAGTCCCACATACGAAAGACGTTTTCTTCAGCAATGCCGAATTCCACTGCTTTCCCGGGGTTGCTGGATACAGCAACAAAATGAGAGCTGACGCTCTCCTCAGACCCTAACTGTTCCACCAGCCATGCCTTTGCAGTGCCGGCATTAGTCATGGTCTCCTGAGTCGTAAAAGATTTACTGCAAACCACGAAAAGCGTTTCGTCCGCTTCAAGATCTCGCGTTTTCTCCACAAAATCAGCGCTGTCAACATTTGATACAAACCTAACCGTAAGTTCACGGTCACTGTAAGCTTCAAGCGCTTCACAGGCCATGGCGATACCAAGATCAGAACCGCCTATGCCGATATTTACAACGTTCACAATCCTCCTGCCCGTATAACCCTTCCAGTCCCCCAACCGGACCCGACTGCTCAGACCCTTCATCCTGTCCAGCACAGCGTGTACTTCCGGCATCACATCCCTGCCATCCACCATCACCGGCTTGCCTTCGCGGTTTCTTAAAGCCACATGTAGCGCCGGCCTGTCTTCTGTGAAATTAATTTTCTCACCAGCAAACATTCGCTCTATTTCCGCCTGCAATCCCGCCGCCTCCGCCAGCTCGTACAGCAGCGGCATGGTCTGGCCGGTAACCCGATTCCTGGAATAATCAAGATACAGGCCCGCCGCCTTTATAGAAAAGCTCTGCGCCCTTGCTGAATCCTTCGCAAAAAGATCCCTGAGATGATAGTTCTTAATACCCTGATAATGGCGCTCTAACCGCTTCCATTCGTGCGACGCGCATAAATCATATTTGTCCACCATAATTAAACCCTCTTTTTCAATCTGAAATTGTTGTCTGAAAACAACTGATTTACTGAAGACACATCTTCCCCATCCATGCAATCTGTATAACCCGTGTTATCTTTAGTTAGTCCCTATCCGAAAAGGTGTCTCAAAACAGACCGTTGCAATGCCGCATGTTTTCTTATCCATACTCGCACACCCCAGACCGGGTAAGCAGGTCGGGTAAGTGTATCCCAGTAAGAGGAGCGGTTAAGTGTACGGATTCAGACACTTAAACGCAATTCTTAACCGCCACCCCTAACCGTATACCCTTACCCGACTTACTTAACCGCTCGCTAATACGCGCGTACAAGCAAGTGTGCGAGCGCGCTTTTCTCCGGCATTGCCGGTCTTATTGCTCTCCGACCCTTTTCGGATGGGGTCTTGTTCATTAATGTAAATGAATCAGCCAGGTTAAATCCAGCCAGAACTACAAATCACGCGCCGGCACAGTCTTTCCTTCCCTCTTTTGGATACATTGTCCATCATCATTGTCCCGATCTTCGCAGACGACGATCAAAACAATGAATAAATTCATCACAAATTCATTTTCCGCTTGTATAGCCGCACGTATCTGCTAGATTACTTCCCATTGTCGGGTTCCGGCCGCGCAACAGACCTATTCTGCCACGCCGTCAGGAACGGAAGCGAGTACCTCCCTGTCTCCGGGGAGGTCAAAGCGGATTGCCGCTCTTTCCGAAAATAACTCGGAAAACGGCCTTAATAAAAGGAGAGGGTTATGCCCGTTGCAGAAGAAACTGAACAGGAAGTAAACGTAAAGACATTGCTCGAAGCCGGTGTGCATTTCGGACACCAGACAAAACGCTGGAATCCGAAGATGAAGAAATTCATCTTCGACAAACGCAGCGGCATCCACATCATCGACCTGGCAAAAAGCCTGACATGCCTCAAGGAAGCGCTCAACTTCGTATATGAGGTTGTTTCCCAGGGAAGCTCCGTGCTTTTTGTCGGAACCAAAAAGCAGGCCCAGGATGCTGTTCAAGAGGCTGCGGAAAGATGCGGACAACACTACGTAACACACCGTTGGCTCGGCGGAACTCTTACCAACAACAAAACCATCCGAAACAGTGTCAACCGGATGCTGGAACTGGACCGTCTGGAACAGTCCGGAGAAATGGAAAATCTAAGCAAAAAGGAGGCGTCAAGGCTGCATAACGAGCTTGATAAGCTACATCGCAATCTTACCGGTATTGCCGGCATGACCGAATTTCCCGGCATTATGTTCGTAGTCGATATAGCCAAAGAATCCATTGCGGTCGCCGAAGCCAACCGCCTCGGTATTCCTGTAGTTGCTCTAGTCGACACCAACTGCGATCCAACTCCAGTAGACTATCCGATCCCTGGCAACGATGACGCTATCAGAGCTATCCGTCTGATCAGCGGACTCGTTGCAGATACAGTGATAAAGGCTTCAGCGGATTACGCTAGAATCGCCGCGGAAGCAGAAATGGAAGCAAAAGCAAAAGCAAAAGAGCAGGAAGAAAAAGAGAAAGCAAAGGCTTCACAACAACAGCCTAAGCAAACAGAAGAACAATCCGAGCCGGGCAGTGAAACCACAGAGAAGAAAACCACCGAAGCTCAACCCGTGGAAACCTCACCGGCTGTGGAAGAACCAGCGCAGGCTGAAGAAAAGGTCTAGCCCCCTGCTTGAACCGAATGCAACGTCTTCCATAGATCTGCACATCAGAAAAAAATATAATTGAGAATTCAAGGAGAATAAGAAGATGGCCGAAATAACCGCAAAACTGGTAAAAGAACTCCGAGATGCTACCGGAGTAAGCATGATGGAATGCAAAAAGGCTTTGCAGGAAGCCGAAGGAAACGTCGAGCAGGCTACCACAATATTGAGAAAACGCGGCGTAGCTATAGCGTCAAAAAAGGCTTCCCGGTCAGCAAACCAGGGACTTATCGGTTCCGCAATTACCGATGACGGCAAAATCGGCTCGATGGTCGAGGTTAACTGCGAAACTGATTTCGTAGCTAGAAATGAAGTCTTCCGTCAGTTCGTGGATGACCTGAGCCGCCGCGCCTGCTCCACAGAAGGCGACCTTAAAGAAGAAATAAAAGACGAGATCACCCAGAAGATAACGGAGCTTGGCGAAAATACCGTTCTGAAGCGCTATGACAAATTCCAGCTTCAGGGCACAGGCAAAATTGGTTCGTACATCCACCTTGGCGGGAAGGTCGGAGTGCTCATCGAAGTCGGTTGCGAAAAGGAGGCTTCAGTGTCATCTCAAGCTTTTACCGACCTTGTTAAAGACCTCACTCTGCACGTAGCCGCGGCAAATCCCCAGTATCTGAAACCCGAGGAAGTTCCGCAGGATGTCCTTGAAGAGGAGCGTAAAATTTACGCGGAACAAGTTAAAGATAAGCCCGAGAATATTATCGACAAAATTGTCGAGGGCAAGCTTGGCAAATTCTATGAAGAAATATGCCTGCTGCAACAGGGTTTTGTCAAAGAACCAAAAATGTCGATAAGCGCATTGCTTGAATCGAAAAGCAAGGAAATTGATGACACCATTGTGATCCGCCGATTCCTCAGATACCAGCTCGGCGAATAGCTGTCACAACGAACTGCGCAGGAATCATGCAGCGTCATTACAAACTGGGATTCGTAACTCTTCTCACAGTGGTGCGTCTGCCGCTTGTGCTGGCCTTTCTGACAGGAGCGCTGATCTTTGAATTCCATCAAGCCTCATGGATATTCTGGGTCTCTTTCGTCTCTCTTGCAGCCTCGGCAATAACAGACCTGCTCGACGGCTATTTTGCAAGACGATTCCAGGTGGAAACAGCGTTCGGCGCCCATGCGGACCCCCTGATCGACAAGTTTTTCTATGTCACTACGCTGCCCCTGCTCATCTTTGTTGCAACATTTAACAGCCACATAACTCACGGCGTAGTGCTGGTTGTCCTGTCCATCTTCCTTCTGTCGCGCGACCTGTGGGTTACGTTTCTGCGTTCAATCGGGGCCGCAGATAACATGAGCGGTAAGGCAAACTGGGCAGGCAAACTCAGGACAATGCTTAACTTTCCGGCAATCTGCATCATATATTTCATAGAGGCCTCCCCCCTGCAATTAATACCCAACCTGGTCCTGTACCCGATCGAGGCGCTGGTGTTCATAGTCAACGGTATGTCACTTTACATCTACACCAGAAGATACTGGCCGTCTCTAAGAAAATCCGTCAACACCACATAAGAGGTTCATAACAGAGTCATCTGATCAGAATCTACCTGTTTGATCGAAGACCGTCGCCTTGCGATCTTAGGCGTACCAGTTTCCCCGAATTCACCCTCCTCAAGGTTTCCAAGTATCTCCCTGGATCTCTGTATAACCTTCTCCGGCATACCGGCCAGGCGGGCAACATGAATGCCATAACTCTTGTCCGAGCCTCCTGCGGCTATCTTTCGTAAAAAAACAATCTCGTCATTTTTTTCCTTTACGAGCACGTTGTAGTTCTTCACCCCCTTCATCTCAAATGCCAGGTCGGTCAGCTCATGGTAATGCGTGGCAAACACCGTTCGTGCCTTTACCTCATTGTTATTATGAAGATACTCGGCCACAGCCCAGGCTATGCTTATTCCATCGAAGGTACTTGTCCCGCGGCCAATCTCATCGAGCACGATAAGACTCCGGGGAGTCGCATTATTCAAAATATTCGCGGTCTCCTGCATTTCTACCATGAAAGTGCTCCGGCCCCCGGACAGGTCGTCGCTGGCCCCCACACGGGTAAAAACCCTGTCGACAATCCCGATCCGTGCAGATGCAGCCGGAACAAAAGAACCCATCTGCGCCATTATCACATTTAAGGCAACCTGTCGAATATAAGTGGACTTTCCCGCCATGTTGGGCCCTGTTATGATCAGAAGCTGGTTTGACTGCCTGTCCAGCTTAATGTCATTAGGTATAAACGCCTCAGTATCCGACATCCGCTCCACCACCGGGTGCCTGCTCTCTTTTATGTCTATCCTGTCAGAATCGTCTATTTCAGGCTTCACATATCCATAGGTGGACGCTCTGTCCGCCAGAGAAACCAGCGCATCAAGCTTTGCAATGGCGCCGGCTGTCTGCTGTATCGTCGATGTCCCGTTTACAGCGGCTTCCCGGATATCCAGAAAAAGATGGTACTCAAGTTCCCTGCTCCTTTCCTGTGCGCCGATAACCCTGTTCTCGTACTCCTTGAGCTCCGGAGTCACATACCTCTCGGCATTAACAAGGGTCTGCTTGCGAACATAACTGTCCGGCACGTTGTCAAGCTGGCCTTTTGACACCTCTATGTAAAAAC
Organism: uncultured Victivallales bacterium; assembly: GCA_964433435.1. GTDB lineage: Bacteria > Verrucomicrobiota > Kiritimatiellia > UBA8416 > CAYSRM01 > CAYSRM01. The sequence continues at coordinate 51,136 of CAYSRM010000001.1, read as the reverse complement.
CGAAGATCTTGTTATGCCTGACCTTAAGATTCTTTATTCCGGTCTTTTTCTGCTCGGAAGCCTGGTACTCGGCCAGCCACTGCTTACCCCGCGAAGATGCTTCTCTAAGCTCGTCAAGTTCCGAATTATAACCACCCCGAATTATGCCGCCTTCCTTCAATAACGCCGAAGGCTCAGGGTCTATGGCCCTTTCAATCAAGTCAACAAGATCAGGATGTTCGCAGATCGAATTCTTAAGTTCCTCCAGCATCCGGCACGGCAAACCCGAAATGAGCTGCCGCACACCGGGCATAAAAGAGAGAGACTGCCCCAGCGACCTGACATCCCTGGCATTGCCCCTGCCCTCCCCGATCTTAGCAATAAGCCGTTCAATATCACGAATATTACCAAGCGCCAAACGAATGTCATGTAACAGAAATCTGTCCTTCTGAATCAAGTCCACCGCTTCATGCCTGGCCCTTATATCCTCCATCGATGCCAGCGGCCGTAAAAGCCAGTTCCGCAGCATCCGCCCGCCCATTGATGTTCCTGTGGCGTCAAGAACATCAAGAAGACTCATCGGAACCTTTCTGCCAGGGAAAGAGGCAAGTTCCAGGTTCGAGCATGTGGCCTGGTCTAGAGCAAGATATGCGCTATTGTCCACTACTCGGAAATTTTGAATATGCCCGACTGGCCGACAGAGATCTTCCTGGACATAATGCAGCGCCCCGCCAGCCGCAGCAACTATAGCCGGCTTATCTTCGCACCCGAAACCTTCAAGAGAATGAACCCCGAAATGCCGGATCAACCTCTCCCTGGAAGCTTCCAGATCAAAAACCCAGTCGTCGCATTCCGTCACTTCCGGCACGATCTCATTGCCCATTTCTTTGAATATATACGCTTGCTGAGATGGCACAACACATTCGCTGGGAGCATACCGCCTGATCTCTTCTGCAAGCAACTCCCTGCTTACAGCTTCCCCCCAGAATGCCCCGGTGGAAAGATCAAGCATAACCAGACCATGCGTGCCGTTCAACAAGCATACGGTAGCGAGATAGTTGTTACACTTTGCTTCAAGTACGCCCTCCTCTGTAGCCGTACCCGGAGTAATGATCCGGGTGACTTCCCGCTTGACAATACCCTTGGCCGAAGCAGCATCCTCCACCTGCTCACAGACAGCTACCTTCACCCCCGATTTCAAAAGTCTCGCCAGGTAACTGTCAACCGAATGATAAGGCACACCGCACATCGGCACGTTGTTGCGCCTGGTCAATGCAACATCAAGTATCGGCGCCGCACGTCTGGCATCCTCAAAAAACATCTCATAAAAATCACCAAGCCGGAAAAGAAGAACCACATTATCGGACATCTTCTCTCGAATGCGCATGTACTGGCGCATCATAGGAGTTGTATTCTGAGACATTTACCGTTCCCTCTCTGAACCTTACACGTTATCAACCCGGACAGCATATGGCGGAGTTAACGCTGTCTCGGTCAAGTCCTGATTTAAAGTTGTCCCTTTAACCTGTTGTTTCCTTCCCTGAATCACCGCCTCAAGAGCCCGAGTGCGCTAAGAAGGACGCAAAAACATTGTCTACAAGTACAGCAGGTTGTTCTCCAACCTGCTGCCCCCCCTTCCCGTAGATTGCAACGCTCCCGCGTTCCACGTCCCACATTCCTTTCACGCCCGTTTCACCGCCGCCTTCACAAAGATTCATCATCCTTGAGCTGCGATGTCAAGAGTATCCATTGCTCAAGCGACAAATCACCCGGACGAGATTGCGGGCTGATGCTGCACACCTTAAGTATCTGTTCAATATGCTCCGCGTACTTCCCGCTGCCAGGAAGACAACGACGCAGTATCGCTGCCATCTGTTTGCGCCTGTGCCGGAATATCATCTTACTGAACTTAATGAAATCGCTTTTCGCTGCCGTTCCTGTAAATAAGTCAGGGCGACGGGTCAGATGCACTATTGCGGATTCAACTTCCGGCACAGGCCAGAAACAAGACGGACTGATTTTCCTGACAAGTTTGACATCATACACCGCCTGTACCAGGATCCCCAGAACAGATCTCCCTTTTTGTGAAGGGCCGGCGGCCATCCTCTGCGCAACCTCGCTCTGAACGGTCACAACCAAATCCACAGGCGGGCTGTCAAGCTTAACAAGTTCCACCAGAATACGGGATCCGACAGAATAGGGGAGATTGGAGAAAACCTTCTGAATCCGCCTTTCATTAAACAGGTTCTCAAGATCAAGGTCCAGTACGTCTGCATTGATAAGCTCAAAATCAGCAGCGCCCGCAAAACGGTCCCTGAGAAAACGATACAGAGTCCGGTCCTTTTCCACAGCCGTAACACTGCCGCCGCAGCAGAGAAGCCGCTCAGTGGCAGCGCCAAGCCCCGGACCTATCTCCAGTATGCTTTCATCCCCGTGAACATCCAGAACATCTATCAATATGCCCAGGATATTGCTGTCTATAAGAAAATTCTGCCCGAGCCTCCGGCTCGGATGAAAATCTATGCGCTCAAGCGTATTCCGAACTTCAGAGAGACGCATCATAAACAATCAGAAAAGGTTGACATTCCACTTTTTAATTACGGCCTTCTCTTTTAGCGACGAAATCCATGCATCGTAGAGACGCTTCCTCTTATCACGTTCAATACGTTCCCGGATCTGATCGCGGACTTCGGTCAGCAAAAGCGGCTCACCGCCTATTAATTGCTTAAGCTTTACAAAGAAAACCCCATTTTCAAGGCGCACAGGTTCACTGACTTCTCCTGGTTCAAGCGCCTCAATAGCCGATTGCAGTTCGCTTCTCAGGTTCTCAAGTTCAACCCGACCCCAATCCCCGCCACTATCAGCTCTACTTCCATCGGAATATTCCCTGGCGACTTCGGCAAAACTCCTGCCCGACTCAATGGCTTTTTTGACCGACTTAATCCTGGAATCCAATGACTCCTCACTGCGGCCCTGAAGAAAAATCATGCTGACATCAGCCCTGCGATCTTCTGTGAACTGTTCCCTGTTTTCATTGTAAAACTCTTCTACCTCCAACGGAGAAACATTGATGTTTTGATCTATCTTCATTCTTTGCATGAAGGAAATTATCATTTGTTCGCGAATGCTTTCGCGCCATTGTTCATAGGTCATATGAGCGGCAGCAAGTTCATTCATCAGCTCGTTGCGATCTCCCTCGAAAACTTCGCGTATAATCTCATGAGCCCTCTCATCAATAAGGACCTCAGGCAGCTGCCTGTCCTGCTTTTCATAAGCATCGAGGACAAGCTCCCTGTCAATGAGTTCTTCCGTGATTTGCTCAAATGCGCTTCTAAGTCTCTCTTTAAGTTCCCGACCACTGTGAAGACGGGCCATTCGGTTTCGCAACGGCTCAAGTTGAGCCAACACATCGCTGACCGTGATATAACTTTCGTTAACCTGCGCTACCAGCCCGTCTATCAACTGCGCCTCTTTCTGATCACCTTCATCGACCACCGCAGCAGACACGCCGATTGCCTCAAAAACAACCAGGGCGCATGTAATAGCAGCCATATATACCTTCTCTGTTAATATCATTCTGTCTCTCCTCAAGATTTGCCTGGTTCTGGTAAGAAATCCGGACTCTTATCTGTCTAACTGACCATTTGGCCGGTGGTTAGAGCGGATACCCGATTCTCCCCCTTTTTTCAGTTTATTTCGGCTAACGATGACGGGCGATCCCGACCTCGAAGAGAGTCGGGATCGCCCGTCATCGTCCACCCATTCCCCGTCTCAGCCGTTTTCATTCAATTTTTAACACTACCATTTGCCTGAATAGTAAGGGTTTCACACCAATTACGCAATGCCTTAGAATTTGTGGGACGGCAGGGGACCAAGCCATAACAAATCACCTCTGAAGACCCTGCTTGACAACCCGCCGGATTGTGCAATATGCTTCAGGCATGAAACTCTTTCAGTATAAAACCTTATTTACTGTAACCGCATTTGTTTGCACAATAGCCCTGTTCTGCAGTTGCGAGTTGGAGCCTGCGTCTGAATCGCCTTTGATAACCCCTGACAGCGCAACCGTCAACAAAAAAGGTGACACGGTCTCCTTTACCGCGCATGAAGGCTACGAATATAGCTGGAGCCTTGAGAACGAAACACTGGGCAGACTATCGTCAAGATCAGGAAAATCCACCACATACACCAGCCAATTTGCCCCGCAAAGCAATGCAGTGGTCCAGGTTGTCAAACTCACATCCACTATATCTTCAACAGGAACAAACGATACCCTCACAAAGACCGCCGAAGCATTTGTCACTCACACCGCAAAATAAGTAGAAAATCCGCTCATTGTAGACTTTGCTTCCGCCCTCTGTCATGCTCCCCACCCATACCACTCTCCCGCCCATCCAAAACTCCAACACTGGCCATAAATTGCTTGAAAAAACACAACGGGCCTGCCAGAATGCGTTTTATAACAACTAAAAGGAGGGTGCTGTGAAAAATAACAGCGTAGTTTATCTTCCCAGTTTAATCGTAGCAACATTATTGTGCATTGCAATTCTAGCTGGGTGCGAGACAAGCAGCAGCGACAGTCCCAACCTGGATATATCACCCGGTTCAGCGTCAATCCCGGCAGGAACAACAACTAACATTGTTTTCGAAGCGATAAACGGTGTCCCGTCATTCAGTTGGAAGGTGAGCGATAACTCGCTGGGATCGGTTACAGCCTCAGGCCCTACAGCCATCTATTCCAGCACAACCAACGCCGGTCAGAATTTCGTAACAGTAACCGACGCTGAATCTAACTCGGTCGCCGCAGTAGTGTCTCAGGAATAACTACAGCAGTTCGCACAATATAAACCGCAGCAGGAAAACTCGCTCCGCAAGTCTGGCCTATTCCAGGACAGCTCGTATACGTCTCACACCGGCGCTTGAAGATTCTTCCTTCTTAATACGAAAATGGCCAAGTTCACCGGTTCGACCAACATGCGGGCCGCCGCATACCTCTTTTGAAAAATCTCCGGCAGAATAGATCTTCACCTGCTCCCCGTACTTGCCTTCAAACAATGCTGTGGCGCCGCTCATTTTCGCCTCCTCAAGAGACATGACTTCCATTTTCACCGGCAAATCCTGTTGAATGATTTCGTTAACCTTGTCCTCTACCGCTTTGATCTGCTCCGGCGTCATTTTGGACGGATGCGAGAAATCAAAACGTAACCGCTCTGGCGTTATATTCGAGCCCTTTTGTTTCACGTGTTCGCCAAGCTCAAGCTGTAAACTCCTGTGCAAAAGATGTGTGGCCGTATGTAAACGTTTTGTAGCTTCTGAGGAATCCGCCAGACCCCCTTTGAATGCCTTCTCCGCGCCTTTCCTGGACACTTCCCGATGCTTGCTGAAAGCCTTATCAAAGCCTTTTCTGTCCACCTGAACCCCGTGCTCTCCGCAGATTTCTTCTGTAAACTCAAGCGGAAAGCCGTAGGTATCGTAGAGATTGAAAGCAACCCTGCCGGACATTGCACCCTGATTATGATCTTTAAGCGATTTCACAACTTTGTCCAGCTCAGCCATACCCTTGTTTAAAGTCTTTTCAAATTTCTGCTCTTCTTCTGAAAGTTCGCTGCGAATATGCGCGCTGTTCTTTTCCATCTCCGGATATATTTTCTTGTATCCGGCTATAACGCCTTCGGCCATTCTACCCAGAGAACCCTCTGCGATCCCAAGCTGCTTGGCATACCGCACCGCACGACGAATCAGGCGACGTAATACGTAACCCTGCCCCAGATTTCCAGGCAACACGCCACATTCGTCACCAAGTATGAATACTGCGCTACGCACATGATCCGATATTATGCGCACAGATTTAATATCCTTCTCACTATCCATACTGGCCAGGCCGGCGCTTTCTTTGATTGCCTCTATTATAGGGGCGAAAAGCTCCGTATCATAAACACTGTCCTTGCCCTGTAGCATGGCAACAGTTCTCTCTACTCCCATACCGGTATCAACATTGTGCTGTTTCAATGGACGAAAAGAACCATCGGGTTTCTTCTCATATTGCATAAATACATCATTCCATATTTCGAAATATTTGCCGCACGAACAACCCGGTTTGCAATCCGCCCCGCATGCTTTGCGCCCGGTGTCAATAAACATCTCTGTATCAGGCCCGCAAGGCCCTGAATCACCAGGCAACCCCCACCAGTTATCTGAACGCGGAAGCGGAAAAATCCGTTCTTCAGCAATGCCCAGTTTCTTCCACACGCTAATCGATTCCTCATCCAGGGGCACAGCATCGTCTCCCCTGAAAACCGTTATAAACAGCCTGGAAGGATCAAAGCCCAGGCAACTGCCGGAGGTAAGAAACTCATACGACCACTCGATAGCTTCTTCCTTGAAATAGTCCCCCAGGGACCAGTTGCCAAGCATCTCAAAAAAAGTAAGATGAGTGGAATCCCCGACCTCATCTATGTCACCGGTACGTATGCACTTTTGACAATTGCACAGCCGCCTGCCCGCCGGATGCGGCTCGCCCAGCAGGTAAGGCACGAGGGGATGCATCCCCGCGGTAGTAAAAAGAACAGAAGGATCGTTTTCCGGTATCAACGATCCGCCCGAAATCACCGCATGTCCTTTGCTCTCGAAAAATTCGAGATACATCTTTCGCAAATCATCAGCAGTCATATATAAACAATTCTCCCTCTCAGAAAATGGATAACATTTCTCCTTCAACAAGGCTGGATGCCCCATTGAAACACTCCCGGAGCAGGCAACTACTCAGCGGCGGCTTTTTCCTTGACCTTATCGACAATTTTGGCAGTAAGCTCCGAATTCTCTTCCATAACAGTCCTTGCCCCTTCATGTCCCTGTCCAAGCTGTTCGCCCTCGAAAGAAAACCAGGAACCTCTCTTTTCCACAACATCGTACTTTATAGCCGCATCGAGAACCGACCCTTCCCATGAAATTCCACGGGCATACAAAATGTCAAATTCTGCCTCGGTAAATGGAGGGGCAACCTTGTTCTTTACAACCTTAACCCTGGTGCGGTTACCCAGCATCTTCCCGCTCGAATCCTTGATTGCTCCAATGCGCCTGATATCAAGACGCACGGAGGTGTAGAATTTAAGAGCCCTGCCACCAGGTGTCGTTTCAGGATTGCCGAACATGACTCCGATCTTTTCCCGTATCTGGTTTGTAAAAATACAAAGGGTTCTGGACTGGGAAATGGCGCCTGTCAGCTTTCTCAACGCCTGCGACATGAGCCTGGCCTGAAGTCCAACATGCGTATCACCCATTTCGCCCTCTAGCTCCGCCCGCGGAGCTAGAGCGGCAACCGAATCTATCACCACTACATCCAGCGCGTTGCTTCGCACCAACGTCTCGGCAATGTTCAACGCCTCTTCTCCGGATGCCGGCTGAGAAACAAGAAGTTCATCAACATTTACCCCTATGCGTTTTGCATAACCAGGGTCCATAGCATGCTCAGCATCAATAAACGCCGCAAGTCCATTGTTTTTCTGGGCGTTGGCTACAATGTGCAAAGTCAATGTAGTCTTGCCCGAAGCCTCAGGCCCGAAAATCTCCACAACTCTTCCCCTGGGCAGGCCTCCTATGCCCAGAGCAAGGTCCAGAGAGAAAGATCCCGTCGATACACTGGCTACGTCTGCAATAACACCGCCTTCGCCCATTCGCATGATGGCGCCATCGCCGTATTCCTTCCTGATTTGCAACAGTACCGCATCCAGGTCCTTTGGATATTCCTTCTGAACTTTCTGTTTCTTAGCCATAACCAACTCCTTGGTTCTTTTCTTTCGATTCAAAAATTCGCTTAATTTCGCTTCGGATCAGCCATTTGTCCAGCTTCCTCAACTCTGCGCAAATGCTCCACAATCATTTCCAGCGCACCGCGCGCCGCCTGTTTCTTGACACTGTCCCGGCCGCCGCTGAATACCGAGCGGCATACAATGTTATCCTCGCTCGTGTTCAAAGCCGTATAAACCAGCCCGACAGGTTTCTCCGCCGTGCCTCCTCCAGGCCCGGCAATGCCTGTAAGCGCAACCGCAATCTCAGTGCCAAACTTGCCGCGAACACCAACAGCCATCTCCGCCGCCACAACATCGCTCACCGCTCCCTCTGACTTGATTGACTCTTTATTGACGCCCAGCAGTCGGCTCTTCACTTCATTTGAATATGCGATTACACCTCCCGCAAAATACGAGGAACTCCCCGGCGCTCTAGTAATAAAATGACCCAGCAGTCCACCAGTGCATGACTCCGCCGTTGACAATTTCCACCCCAGGCGGGTAAGCAGTGAACCAGCCTCTTTCTCTACTTCAAGATATTCCTCTTCCATTTCCCGCCCTCAAAACAGGCGTCCACAACCTACGCCTGCACACCATAACCGCCGGGATGCTTTTGAAGCCACTCCCACGCACTGCGTATTATGCTTTTCAGATCACTGTGATGCAAATGCCAATCAAGCTCTCCGCAAGCCTTCTCATTGCCGGCAACAAGACGCGCCGGATCTCCCGGCCTCCTTGGCGCCGTCCTGGAAGGTATATCGCGGTCCGTTACTTCCCTTGCAGTCATCACAACCTCGTTAACGGAAGAACCCCGGCCCGTTCCCAGATTGAAAGCTCCCGTAACTTCTCTTTCTAAAGCATTCAAATGCGCCAGCGCCAGATCCGACACATGAATATAGTCCCGAATGCATGTGCCGTCGGGTGTATCATAATCATCACCGAAAATCTGCACGCAATCCTTCTCCCCTGCCGCAACAGCCAGAACGTTCGGGATCAGATGCGTCTCAGGTTCATGGTCCTCTCCAAACTTCTCCGTTGCGCCACATGCGTTGAAATAGCGAAGAAACACCGGTCTAATTCCGCATAACCGGTTGTACCACGAAAGTATCCGTTCCAGCATTAACTTCGACTCACCATAAGGATTGGCAGGATTCTGCGGCAGATCCTCAGTCATCGGAATTTCCCGCGGCTCACCGTAAGTCGCGCAAGTTGAAGAAAACACTATCTTACGAACACCCTCTTCAAGCATTGCATCGACAAGATTCTGGCCGCCTCCAACATTGTTTCTGAAATACAGGCCAGGCCGCTGCATGGATTCGCCCACCAGCGCATACGCGGCAAAATGCACCACCGCGTCCGGCGAAAACTCTTTCATAACCCGGCAAATAGCGTCACGGTCGCGTAAGTCGCCTTCAACAAAAGTCGCTCGCCCGTCAACAGCCTCTTTATGGCCTCTCTCAAGATTGTCAAATACTACAACCTCGTGTCCCTCATCAAGGAATAACTCAGAGGTCACACTCCCGATATATCCGGCTCCACCTGTAATCAGCGCCTTCATATCAGCCACTTACTCCTTTTCACACTCGCCATCACCGGAAACACGCTTCTCCAATACCCTGATCCTTTCCTCCAGACATCTAATACTGTCTCTACGCTTGAGAAGCCGCCTGTATTCTCCATTTAATTTCATCTGCTTCCTGTGATCTTCAGCTGGAAAACCAGAAACAAAAGAACCGTCAGGCAAATCTTTTGTTACACCAGCCTTGCCAAACACGACCGAATTGTCGCCCACCCGCAAGTGTCCTGCCGCGCCTGCCTGACCTGCCATCTGGACATTACTGCCTATCACTGTGCTTCCAGATATACCCACTAACGCCGCAATAGCAGTATCGTCTCCAATTTTAACATTATGAGCTATCTGAACCAGGTTGTCTATCTTGACACCGTTGCCAATGCTTGTCGCGCCCACCCTGGCCCTGTCAATTGTTACATTGGCCCCTATTTCAACATCATCGCCAATCTGTACCATACCGACTTGCGGAATCTTATGCCAATGGCCAGCTTCACGGTAATACCCGAAGCCGTCGCTTCCAATCACCGCCCCGCAATGAATTATGGTCCTGTCACCGATTTCAACATTCTCGCGAATACTGACCCCAGGATGAACCCTGCAATTAGCCCCTAAACGGCTCTGCTGCCCGATGTAGCTTGACGCACCAATAAGTGTGCCTCCACCTATAGAACACCCCCGGCCGATAACGCAATAGGGACCAACACTCACACCTTTACCCAGTTTGACGTCCTCGGCAATGAAAGCAGTGGCATCTATGCCGGGTTCAAAACGCTCTTCGGGAAACAATAACGCAGCAACAGATGCAAAACCTTTGTCTGGGTCCGACACACGAATTACCGTACAGTCGGCACAAATATCCGTCTTCTCATCCGCGACTATGGCGGATGCGCGGGAATTCCGGACTCGGGAAACATATTTGGCACTTGATAAAAACGTTATATCCCCTTCGCCGGCCTCGTCCAGACCGGCCATACCGATTATCTCAACAGAGCCATCCCCATCAACCCTGCCTCCTATCTTCTCGGCTATCTCCTGTGCAGTCATAAGTGACCCGCCCCGCATCCTATTCCGATTTATCTTCGGAATCCTCCACCGATTTCCCGGCTCCTGCTTCAATAACGTTTTTTATAACCTCGTCAGTAATGTCCAACCGCGAGTCGCTGTAAACAAGGACTTCAATGCCGTCAACCCCCAGTCCGCTGGCATTGACAACCAGCTCGTAACCCTTTTTTCCCGCATATTCCCCTATTTTCTCGCGGAGCTTTGCAATCATCTGCCTGTGAGCCCGGACTTTCTGTTCTCTAAGCTGGCTGCGCCGCTCCCTTAGAATGCTCTGTATCTTTTCCTGGTAATCCTGGAGTTCGGCGAGTTTTTCCTCGGCTGTTGCAATTTTCTCGCTTTTGCCCTTCTCACTGAGTGCCTGGTTCCTGGCCTCGTTCTTGGCTTCCTCGAATTCACCCACGAGCTTTCTGCGCTTCTCCATCATCGCGTCCCGTTCAGATTCGAACTCCATTTCCTGCTTGTCCACAAATTTCTCAACACTGTCAACCTCAGGCGACACTTCCATGATTCTCTTCATATTCACCACGGCAATACGCTGTTCAGCAAACACTGAAGAAGCGCTAATACATACAGCCACAATTACCAAAACAAACAGACCTTTTTTCATCATCGTCTCCTCTTCTCTTCTATTCTACTGTCAAAACTGACAACACGCATTCTTGTTCACCCCTCCCACATCACTAAATCCTGTTAATCCAGCCCAAATTCTTTTCCCCTCTTCAGACTTCCTGACAACCAATAACTTCCCGAGCGCTCAAGCGCCTCGGGACAAATGACGCGCCGCCAGGCGCAAATTACCAGCGACCCACCCAAAGGCTCCCTCACCTCTCATAGCCAATCCAGAAAACAAACCTTTCGGTATCCGTGAGATCATCATCTCTCCATAAAGGCCACGCCCAGTCTATGCGTATAGGGAAACCGGGCACATCAAGCCTGACCCCGGCTCCGTAGGTAGCGGCAAGTTCCTCAAGTCTGAACTCATACGAATCTCTCCACACATTGCCGACGTCTACAAACGCTGCAAGCCGTATATTTGGAAGAACAGGCACCCAGTACTCAGCGGAAGCAAGAGCCAGGCTGTTGCCGCCAACCGTTCGATGGGGCACATCGCCATCAACACCCAAATCCTCCTCCCTCACAACCTTGGGTCCTACATCCCGATATTCAAAACCCCTGATTGTGCGCCCACCGCCAAGAAAAAGCCTGTCACTGATTGTAACCTCGTCGGTCTCGCCGTAAGCTTCCACAACCTCGGCGCGAGCGCTCAGGGCAAACACATGATCCAGCCAAACCGGAATATAGTTGTTCACGCGTAAGCCAAGTTCATAAATATCGGTGTCAAAACCCAGTATCCCGCCGGTAATTTCAGCGAAAGCAACAGCCCTCGTCCCCTTCGTAGGCACAAACGGACTGTTCCTGGTGTCATGTATCAGGCTAAGCCGCAAAGAACTTTGCAACACGTCTTTCTCTCGGGTGAAAAAATATCCTTCGCCGGTTTGGTCAACATAAAAATACTCATTTGTGTCGGTTACATCGCTGACAAAAGTTTTTTCAAGCCTGTATCGGGCCTGGATACTGTTCGGTCCGGCAAGACCTTTCCGGAGGTTCACCGCCCCGCCCGTCTGCTCAAGGTCGTAGTCATCATAGGATAAAGTCTTGTTGTAGAGATCGACTCCCAGCGACAATTTACGGTCCATAAACCAGGGCTCAACAAAAGAAAGTTCATAACTTTCCGTGGTCGATCCGAATTCAGCAGCTAGCTTGAGTTTCTGCCCGCCGCCGGTAAAATACGGCCAGCCTGTCAGGTCAAAATTTCCCTGCTGAACCTGCACGAAACCAATAAGATTCTCCACACTGGAAAATCCTGCCCCCACCATAAACTGGCCGGTAGGCTTTTCTTCCACTTCAAAAATCACATTGCGTTCTTTCTCTTTGCCCGTTCTCTCGGGATAACTCCTGACGCTGGAGAAAAAGCCCAGATTCATCAACCGTTTTTCACTGCGCTCTATGGAAACCTCATCATATAGATCCCCTGGATAAACAAGCAGTTCCCTGCGAATGACCTTGTCCCTGGTCTTGCTGTTCCCGCTTATCTCAACGTTCTGAATCCAGGCCTTCTCCCCTTCCGACACTTCAAAAACTACATCTACCGTATTGGCTGCCTTTCCCACTTCCATTGCCGGCCGCACCAGAGTGTCGATATACCCCCTCTTGCCGTAATAGTTCATTATAGCGGAGGCCGATTGTCGAATAGTATACAGCGAAGCAACATCACCGGTATCTATACCAGCGCTTTCAAGCAGCACATCCTCTGGAAACAGTTCCGCGCCATCTATACCGACTTTGCCTATACTGTAACGTTCGCCTTCCTCAATTCGCACCTCAATCACAACACGCCCATCGCTGTCAATTTTTCGCCTGGGCATCTGAACTTCCGCCCTTAAATAACCTTCAAAACCATACATCTGTTCAATGGTAAGGCGCGCGGTTTCAAGCTCATCGGCATCGAATCGTTTCTTTCTGAACCACTTGAAAGGATTGTACCAGGCAGGCTGATCAAACGGTTTGCGAAGCTGATTGCGGGATAAATGAGTGTTACCCTTGAACACTATCCTTTCTATCGGCCGAGGATCTCCCTCATCAATGCGGATACTCAACCTGGCCAACCCTTTCGCATGATCGATTACATCAATTTCCCAGTCAACCCGGACTTCCGTGTAGTAGTCTTCCTCATACTTATCCTTGAGCTTCTTAACAGCCAACCCCACCACCTGGTTGTCGATCAGGTCGCCTGTCCACAGATCCATGATTTCCCGGACTTTGGAAGCATCAAAATGGTGCCCGCCCTCAACCTGTGCACGACGCGCAAGCTTCAGCCTGTTTTTTACACTGAAAATAACCCGGACCGTCTCTTCCGTAAGCGGCTGGATCTGGACATTGACGTGTGTAAATCTGCCGGTTTTCAGAAGTGATTTAACGTCACGGGATATTCTGAAACGGTCGAGTTCCCCGCCTTTTTCAGCGCCGATATGAGAAATAATAAAAGGCCGGTCAATCTTGCCAGTGCCGCGGTTTTCAACGGCAATTTCACCTATCGTAACCCCAGGCGCCGGACAAACAACCGAAGTAGCAAGAAAAACAATCCATATAAATACCCTGAATTTCAATCTCATCCCATAACCACATCTGTATCTTCAACGCCGCCGGCAAGTTCCTCTGCGGCGCCATCTACTCCTGTTTCTCTATCTTCGAATCTCACATATTCCTCTTCAAAATTCAGACGAATCTCGCCAGTAGGGCCGTTTCGCTGTTTAACCACATCAACAATGGAAAGCGTCTCGTCATCCCTTTCCTCATCATCGGGATACTTGGAAGGCCTACGCAACATACATACTACATCAGCATCCTGCTCGATAGCTCCGGAATCCCTCAGGTCAGATAGCTTCGGACGCGCGACTTTATCCCTCTGCTCCGGCGCTCGGCTCAGTTGACTTAAAACAAGAACCGGAATCCTCAACTCCTTGGCCATGGCCTTCAGGTTTCCAGATATATTAGCAGTTTCAATCTGCCGTCCCTGTCTGGCGTATTCCTTGGCATGAAGAAGTTGAAGATAATCAATCATTATAAATTCAATATTATACTTCTTTTTCATTCTCCGCGCCCTTGCCCGCAGCTCAACAACATCAAGGCCACCGGTGTCATCCAGATATATCGGCGCCTTCGACAATACAGATGCGGCCGTAGTCAGTTTGGGATGCGCCACGGTCGCGGAAACATAACCACTGGAAAGTTTGAATGCGGAAACCCTGGCATGAGAACATAACATGCGCAGCACAAGGGCTTCGTGGGCCATCTCTAGACTGAATATGCCGACCGGCCTGGGCTTTTTGTCCGGATCCTTGAGTCCCAGAGCCACCCGCTCGGCTATATTCATGGCTAGCGACGTCTTGCCCATAGATGGACGGGCGGCGAGAACAATCATCTCACCCGGCCTTAAGCCGTGAATTTTACTGTCAAGATTTACAAAACCTGTTGATATTCCACTGAGTCCGCGGTGCGTGTTGAGAATTTCCTCAACATGCTCCATAGTTTCCTTGACAGCCGTCTGCCACGGAAGCATAAAACCGTGCTGGCGTTCAGTAATCTCCATAAACGCCTGTTCGGTCTGCCCCAGAACATGGTCCGCGCTTTCTTCACCACGATAACAGGCCTGCTCTGCATCCCTGGCACAGGCAATAATACAACGCAAAAGATGACGCTGACGAACAATATCAATGTAGTATTCCGCATGAGCCGAAGTCGGCGTCGAATCCACCATTCTTTCAAGGAACCCTACTCCGCCAATGTCTTCCAGTCGAGAAGCTGCCCTGAGAGCTTCGCTGAGGGTCACCAGATCAACCGCTGAACCTGCCTTGAAAACCTCGAGCATGCATTCATAAACCGTACGATGAGCAGGAACGTAAAACGATTCCGGGGAAATCTGGTTCTCTATGCAAAGATCCATCACGCGCGAAGAATCCAGCATGATGGAACCAAGCACCCCCCTCTCAGCTTCCTCGCTGTAAGGGGGCAATCTATCCGTGCTTATGGCTCGCACAGAGGACACGGACTGATTCGCCATGAGATCTATTCCTCAACAACCCATATTTTTACCGATGTCTCAACATCGGCGTGCAATTTGAGAGGAACGTCATAGACTCCAAGCTCTTTAATCGGTTTATCCAGCACGACATCGTTCTTGTCAACATCTTCAATTCCCTGGGATTTCAGTGAATCAACAATATCAGAGGGAGAAACGGAACCGTAAAGCTTCTCGTCTTCGCCAACTTTCGCCACAACAGTGCAGGACACAGATGCAAGCCGATTAGCCAGTTCCCTGGCTCGTGCAAGTTCTTCTCCCGCCTTGGCTTCTCTCTGCTCTCTAAGCCTGGCCAGTTGCCTCCGGGTCACGTCAGTTACCGGCGCGGCAACTTTCCTCGGTAAAAGATAATTGCGGGCAAAACCCTCTGAAACCTTCACCACGTCGCCTTCAACGCCAAGCTCGGGCACTTCTTTCATAAGTATCACTTCAACAGACATCAACAAACCTCCGTCTAAAATCCTTGCCGCTTCCGGCAGTTAAGGAATCATTCCGACAACCCTGGCCCTGCGCACAGCCCGCTTAATCTGCCTTTGCTGTTTCGAGTTGGCGCCGGTCAGACGGGCAGGCAGAATCTTGCCGTGCGGCGTTACAAAGTTGTTGAGAAATTCATAATCGTCCGGGTTGATCTTTTCGACCCCTTTCAGAGTGTAACGCTTCCTTCTACTGAATTTTCCTTTATGTCCTCTTTCTTCCATTCTGTCTCCTTAACTAAAAAGGCAGATTATCATCATCCGCCAGTTCATCACCGGAACCTCCGCTATCAGCCACCGCGATTTGCTCCTTTTCCTGGCCGCCCGACCTTTCTCCATCGCCGAACGAAGACGCCCGAGGAGACCCCAGAAACTGAACTCTGTCTGCTACAACTTTCAACTTGCTGTTCTTCTGACCGTCCTTCTCCCATTGATCAAGCCGTAGGCGCCCCTCCACTAGAACCGGTGCACCCTTTCCAAGATACTCCCCGCAGGTTTCCGCCTGTCTGCCCCACACATCAATGTCAACAAAACAGACTTCTTCCTTGTCCTCGCCCTCGGCAGTACGATATCTCCGGTTCACCGCCAGTCCCAAAGCCGACACCGCCCTGCCCGAAGCCGTATACTTAACCTCAGGATCCCTGGTCAGATTTCCCGCCAGCATTACACGATTTACAGAAACCATCACTTTCCTCCTTCTTCTTGCGGTGATTCATCTTCTGTGCCCGCAGCTTTGCTTTCAACCTCCTCGGTCCGATGAACAATCTGGACCCTGAGAATCCCCTCTACAAATTTAAACCTGCTTCGCAGATCGTCCACCTGCTCCGGGGACAAGTCAAAATACACCCTGCGGTAATGCCCGGATCCATGCTTCGCCAGAGGACGGGCAAAACGGCGTTTGCCTAGAGAAACCACCTTCTCAACATTCCCGCCGTGGGCGGAAATATCGCTGCCGACCTTTTCAACCACCTTCTCGACTTCATCGTCTTCCAGCCTGCTCGAAAAAATAAATAGTCCTTCATATTGCCTTAAAGCGGTATCACTCATTGTTGCTGTCTCCATTGTCACTGCCTTTCACCAAAGCCATAGCCCCGTTATACTCGTTCATAGCGCTTTCAACGCCGCTGTCAATAATGTGTCTGACAACTTCCGTTGCATGTTCCGCCATCTTTTCAAGCTCTTCCTTTTTTTTTCCTGTAAAAGGCTTGATTACATAATCAGTAATATCGCCTTTTACATTGCCCCCGCCTACTCCAATCCTCAATCTCACAAAGTCTTTTGTGCCCAGTTCCCTGATAACTGAATCCAGGCCACGATGTCCTCCACTGCTGCCACCGCTCCTGATTCGAAGTCGACCCTTTTCGAGGTTAACATCGTCTACCACCACAAGTAAAGCCGATGCAGGCAATCCCTTCTTCCGCAGCAGCGCATTTAAAGATACACCGCTCCTGTTCATGTAAGTCTGAGGCTCTACAAGGAACAGATTCCTGCCAGACAGATGAATCTGCGCAGCCCTCGAATTCGTCCGGTAGCTTCTTCGAAGCTTTACCCTTTCTGCGGCTGCTAAAGCATCCACAACCATAAACCCGACATTATGAGGCGTCGATATATACCTCCTGCCAGGGTTGCCCAGACCCGCAACTACCCTTATTCCACCTGTATAACGTTGGCCATCCATGCCTGTCAACTATAGGAAGCATTCCCCTTGCCCCGAAACAGACTCTACAAGCTAAGACAACCGGAACACAAGAACACTTATCCGCGGAATGTTCAGCCTGTAGTCGCTTCCTCACTCTCCTCTGCGGTTTTCTCTTCGCCGATAACTTCCGGCTCAACTCCCTCCTCAGCCTCGGCCTCTTCCTCCTCTTCAACCTCAACATGAGGCGTCGCAACACTTACCACGGCCACATCCCCGGGCGTAAGAATTGTCAGAGACGGGTCGACCTTCACGTTCTCAACCATCAATGTATCACCAAGCTTTAATCCCGACACATCCACATCAATTGACTCTACCAGATCATTGGGAAGACATTCCACTTCAAGTTCGCGGATATGATGCTCGATAACCCCGCCCTCATCGGTCACACCTATTGGCTCGCCAACAAAGTTGACCGGGATGTGGACGGTCATTTTCTGTGTCATTGATATCTCCAGAAAATCCGCATGCAACACATTGTCAGTAATGGGATCATGCTGGACTTCCTTCAAAAACGCTTTTCTTGCGCTGCTGCCGTCTATCTGGATATCCATTATCAGGCTTTCACTCGCATGATGCGCCAGCAAAAGTTCAAAATCATGCTGGTTCATCTTTATCAGACGCGAATCTCCGTTCCTGAGATTGAATACACCAGGAACCATCCCGGCATACCGCAACCGCTTAGCTGAGTTTTTCCCTGTCGCTTCTCTTTTCTGTACATTGAATTCTATTTTCTTTGCCATTTGGTTATGCCTCACTTATTTACGGTTTAAACAAAGACGTGACCGATCTGTTCTCATGTATCCTCAAAATAGCTTCACCAAGCAGTTCGGCACAGGTCAAAATCGTAATAGGGAAATCTCCCTTGTATTTCATGGGAACACTGTCGGTGGTGATAAGCTCTTTTATCTCGGATTCCTCCAGCCGCTTTCCGCCCTGGTCGCTGATCATAGCATGAGATACCACCGCATAAATCTCTCCAGCTCCATGCTGCTTCAATATTTTGGCCGATTCGCACAAAGTCCCCGCCGTCGAAGTCAGATCGTCAACCATTACAACAGTCTTACCCTCTACTTCTCCCACTATGTTCATTGCAACTACCTTGTTTGCGGACTTTCTGAACTTCGCGCCAAGAGCCAGCCCCGCATGAAGCATGTCGGCATAGGCAACAGCCATCTTGACCCCGCCTGAATCCGGCGAAACCACAACAATATCATCCGCAATGCCAATGCTCTTGAGGTGCCGCACCATTACAGGCATTGCATAAAGATGGTCTACAGGTATATCGAAAAAACCCTGTATCTGTTGAGCATGCAAATCCATTGTAAGTATACGAGTGGCTCCAGCAGCCACAAGCAGATTAGCCACAAGCTTGGCCGAAATCGGCACCCGCGGTTGATCCTTGCGATCCTGCCTGGCATACCCGTAATACGGAATTACCGCAGTTATTCTCGTCGAAGACGCCCGCTTGGCGGCATCTATCATCAACAGAAGCTCCATCAGCGCTTCATTTGGCGGACTGCAGAGCGGCTGCACAATAAAAACATCCGTACCCCTGACGTTCTCCTTGATCTTGACGAATATCTCCCCGTCAGGGAACCGGTTAATGTCGACCTCGCCCAGATCAATGTCCAGGTGCCTCGCAATTTTATCCGCCAGAGGACGGTTAACATTTCCTGCAAAAACTCTCATCACATGATTATCCTCTATCATGTTCTCTCGATTCCTCTTGCTGTTCGCATATTTTCTCTCTGCGACCCATGGTTGCCCGACTAGGATTCGAACCTAGACTCTGGCCTCCAAAGGGCCGTGTGCTACCATTACACCATCGGGCACCGTCTGCACAACTTTTGTCCACACAGGAAAACCCGACCGTTCCACCAGGCCCCCGGCTATCAACATGGCATGCCTTTCGCTCTCGGCAAGCCCGAAAACGGTAGATCCGCTCCCAGATAACAATACGTCAATAGCCCCGGCAGCTTTTAAATGCTCCGCCAGAATCTCAATAAGCGGGTACTTCCTGAAAACCACTTCCTGTAAATCATTGCGCAATCGGCCCGCTGCTTCACCAGCTTCGCCTTGAACCATGGACAAAAGCAACATACTAACTTCACCATCCCCTGCGGTCAAGCCCCCGTTGTAGCGTGAATATATATCACCGGTCGAAACCGAAAAACCCGGATTAGCCAGAACCAGGTTCATCTTCCCGGTCGAACCCGATAGATCAATATCCGGACGCCTGACTCTCTCCCCCATACCTTCCACCAGAACCATCCCCCCATGCACCAAAGCAGGCACATCACAACCAATTTCACACCCCAGATCCATCAGTTCCCGCTTCTCAATATTCAAATCCCACAATGCGTTCAGCCCCATCAATACAGCGGCAGCGTCAGAACTGCCCCCACCCAGACCTCCGCCAACCGGTATCCGTTTTTTCAGCCTGATGTCCGCACCGTCAATACACCCTGCCCTGTCACGCAAAAGACAGGCAGCCCTGACAGCAAGATTCTCCCCCGGTCCGGTTTTTTCAAGTTTGCGGCTGCCGGGCACGTCCTCAACCTGCATATCCAGCTCAATCCGTCCGTCATCGCGCAATTCAATGTCTAAAATATCCCAAAGAGAAACAGGACACAAAAGGCTTTCAATGTCATGATAGCCGTCCGCGCGCATGCCAAGAACCTTAAGAAAAAGATTAACCTTGGCCGGAGCCTTGACGGTTACAACAGCTTTCTCCGGTTTTCCGCCGCTGAAACCATGCGCCCCGCATCCGGCGCTCTTATCTTCGTGAATTGACATGACGTGCGAAGTACCATACCGGATAGCCAGATGTCAAGATAGAGACAAGACTTTCTTTGGAGCGGGTGGCGGGAATCGAACCCGCGTAGCCAGCTTGGAAGGCTGGAGCTTTACCACTAAGCTACACCCGCAACCATATAAACCTCACACATACACACCCGGAGACCCTGATCATTAATCACATACGCGAGAGCTTTGGCTGGCTTGTCTCGCCGTAGCCTCCGGACGAAGGCGGAAGCTTTACCACTAAGCTACACCCGCATTCCTCCGGAAGTCGGCGCATATAATGTCCCGATCGCGGCCAAAAGTCAAGTTGCCGCGAAAAAAAATCAAAACTTCCGACAGGACCCCTCTCTCACCCGACGCCGCGCAACCTATGTCAGCCGGAAAACGAACGCCCCGGCTCCGCATCCAGCACGCCTGCTTCGGCCTCAACAACACTCCCGTCCATCCAGCATGCGCCTGCAATCATAGCAGCATTGTCCGTGCAATAATTCGGTCCGGGCAGCAATAACTTAACGTCCCTGCGTTCACAAAGTTTCGCCAAAGCAGTCCTCAACCGGCTGTTCAAGGAAACCCCGCCGGCTACCAGAAGAGTACGCTCACCAGACAAAACTTTTTCACATCTTTGAACGATCGAATCAACAATAGCCTCCTGGTAACTGGCGGCAATAGATGCTGTTCTTTCAGGAATGACTTCGGCGGAGTGCTTTTTAAGATAGTACAAAAGAGAAGTCTTCAACCCGCTGAAGCTGAAACATAATTCAGGATCAAAATCACCGCAAAAATCTGTCTTTTGTTGCTTCCCTCGCGGAAAACGAATCATCTCCGGATCTCCATCCCTGGAAACACGATCAATAACAGGCCCTCCAGGATACCCGAGCCCGAGCAGCTTGGCCCCTTTGTCAAAGGCTTCGCCAGCAGCATCGTCTATGGTCTCGCCTAAAACCCTGTATTCATCAGGACTGCAAAACCTGATGAGCGACGTATGACCACCGGAAACAACCAGAGCAATAAACGGACCTATATCCCAAATTGCAGGCGTGTCCTCACCTAGAAACGCTGAGTAAACATGGGCTCTGATATGGTTGATACCATACAACGGCCGCCCAAGGCGCATACTTAGACCTTTTGCAAAGGAAATCCCTACGAGTAAAGAACTGGCCAGCCCGGGACCGGAGGTAACAGCAATGCGATCAATATTCTCCCAGCTGCACCCCGATTCTTCCATAGCACTGCACACGACATCCGGCAGACATTCCACATGACTGCGCGATGCAATCTCCGGCACCACCCCCCCATACGGTTCGTGGAGCTTAACCTGGCTGAACACGGTACTGGAAAGAACCCGGGCCCCATCCTCAACTACCGCAGCAGCCGTCTCATCACAGGATGTCTCAATTCCCAGAATTATCATAGGCCCATAGCCTCGAATTTAATCACGGCCTGCAGAATATCTGCAGCCCTTTCAAGCTGAGAATCATTTACCTCCCCGTTTATACCCTCGCCCTCAGCAGAAGTTTCCCTCGTTTCAATTCGAGCCCTGTCAAGCTGAATCCGGCGCCATTCCCCGGCGGAAACATACACCCGCACATCAGGTTCAAGGCCCTTTTCGTGTATCTTCCGCCCGTCCGGCGTGTAATAGTAAGCCGTAGTAAGTCGTATCGCTGTGCCCTCTTCGCTGCGCAACGGCACCACACTCTGCACGGACCCCTTACCGAAACTGGTGTCACCGACCAGGATGGCCTTGTTGTGAGCATGCAAAGCGCCGGCAACAATTTCCGAAGCGCTTGCGCTGCCTCCGTTAATCAGTACCGCAATCGGCATGTCGCCCAGGACATAATTTCCTCCTGCTTTAAACTCTCTAGGTTCATGCACCCCAGTCCGCCCCTTCGTCGTCACAATCAGAGCACCCCGCTTAAGAAATTTCTGGGCCACTTGATGAGCCGCCGACAAAAGTCCGCCCGGATTGCTTCGCAAATCAAGGATCAGGGCTTCAAGATTATTCGTTTTCAGAGACTCCAGAACCGACTCCAGATGGTCCGGGGTCGTCTCGGCAAAAGTGGTAATCCGAACGTACCCTATGTTGTCACGAACCATTCGCTGCCCTTTAACGGAAGGAACCTCTATGTCATCCCTCACTATTGTGATTTCCCTGGCCTCATTCTCATCTTCTCTCCTGATCATCAGCGTTACCGGAACCCCTTTTTTGCCCCGCATCTTTTTGACTGCTTCTTCCAGGGAAGGATCAATCATCTCTTCCCCGTCAATCTCAAGAATTTTATCACCCGATTGCAGACCCGCCCTGAACCCGGGACTGTCCTCGATAGGAGCAATAACGGTAAGAAGATTATCGCGAACACCCACATGAATGCCAATTCCGCTATACTGTCCGGTTGTCTCCATCCGTATTTCGTCAAACGCCTTCTTCTCAAGAAAACCACTGTATCTGTCAATGGATCTAAGCATCCCTTGAAGGGCTCCTTCAACAATCTCATCATACCCGACTTCTTTTACATAATGCTCCCGTATGTGTATCATGACTTCGACAAGCTGCTTTATTTTGCGGTATGCAATGTCGCTTTCGTTGCTAACATCAACTTCCCCTGAGACAACCTCAGCTTTAGAAGCAAAACAAACCGTCGACACCGCAAATATCAACAAACCAAAACAGGACAAAAGCCGCACAAACTTACAACAAGATAAAAAATCATCTTGAAATTCAATACGCATAGTTGATCCATTCCTCCCTTAAGAATTCGAGTGTTCCGCTTAACCGCATAACCCTACAACTTTCACCATATAAACAGCAATTCTAATCCTCCGCCTCCGCTCCAGCGATTCTCATTATGGCCATTCTCACATAAAAGGACAGGCAGGAATGACCCGCCTTACTCCAGTAAGTCGGCCATTCCTGGCCGACTCTATTGAAGCCATGGTGTCATAATGCGTATTCCCCCCTCTTTCTCGTGTTGCCAAGTCAGACAGTTGTCCTTACAATGCCGTGGCATGAATTATGAAAAAAACAACAGACCATCCCATAAAAATGAAAAAATACAATCAGAACCCGGGCATTAACTGATTCGGAAAAAAAACGGGATAATAACCATCAGCTTTTGGAAACGCATTATCAAAATCTTCATTCACAACCGACTTATCCGTCTTTTTCTCTTTAATTCAGCAATCCTCGTCGGACTCTTTTTCTTTGATGAACCGCTTGCCCAGCAATACCACAGGTTCTTCAGGGATATACACCGCGGCGGCGAACAGAGAATTATGGAATACAAGAAAGAAGCGGGCGACAGCGTAAGCCTGCGTCTTCATAAAGACTCCAAGACAGTGGCCACCGAGACGTTGGAGGTAGGGCCCGAAACAATGGTCCAGGTCCGACATATCCGTAATCCGAAAAAAAACTTTGCATACATGTTTTTCTACTACCTGACCGACAGCACTTTCTGGGTGTTCTTTGAACAATTCGGGGTGGTTTTCAGCGCTCTTCTGATATGCATGTTTCTATGGGAATACGACCCGGACAAAAGAAAATACATCATCTGGCTGGTTCTTTCGCTGGCAGCTTCATATTTTCTGGTCTGGATTTTACAACACACGGTCGGCAGAATAAGGCCCTCCCGTTGCGGTTACGAGATGACCTTTGTGCCGTTCCTGTCAGGGTGGGAACAGGGCCATTCTGTCTGCTTCCCTTCAGGACATACAACATTCGCTTTTGTTTTCGCCACCTTTCTGGCTGGACTCTATCCCAGAATGCACTGGCTCTTCTATGCTGTTGCGACCCTTACAGGATTGTCGCGGGTGGTCCACGAAGCGCACTGGATATCCGATGTCTACGGGGGCATGCTCACGGGCTACGGCCTGACCAGCCTGATCAAAACACACTACTTCTCAATAGAAGATGCAATCCGCAAACGGCTTCCATATGCAATGCAACAGGGATTCTGGCCCGACAACAGCACAGGTTTGAAAAAAGGAAATAAATGCCCCTCCTTCAGCGCGGTCACGATCGAAGGCAAAACCATATCCTCAGACCGAACCGAGCACCACAACTACAGACTCATCTTCGCACCTTGCATAAAAGCTCCAGCTAACATAAACAAATTGCAGCAACTGGACTTGGCCCTTAAAAACACAAGGGATAGCTTTACAACCATCATAATCAGCCCGGATTCCGAAGACCTCCAGGCAGAAATAAAGAAAAAACATAACCTCTCTCTCGACTTCATTTCAGACAGAAAAAGAAGAATATGCCGGGACTTCAAACTCCTTGCCATAGGTCGAAGACGCCCGAGAGAAACAACTGTAACCATCAACAACAAAGGACTAATAGAAAAAATCCAGCCCGCCTTTCCCCATCATTAGCCCCCGTACTGCCACCCTCTCCGCCCCCCCTGCGCCACCCTCTCGCCCCCCCTGCGCCACCCTCTCACCCTTGCCGCCTACCGCTTCCCCACCGGCCCAGGATCTGATTTCCCTCGCATGTAAGCAACCACAACAGCAAGCAGCAAATACCACCCGACCACTATCCCGATCGGCGGCCTGTCAACTTTCAACGTCGCCAGCGGAAGACTGTGAATACCGCCTGTTAGCCATATCAATACCGACGTGAAAGCAACATTTGCATGATTCAATATGCTGCCAATAAATCCCGCAACAGAACCGCATACGACGGAAAGAGAAGCAGTAAGCACTATAAGAAAAGTAAGAGGAGTAACAAACACGTTTCCAAGCAATGCAACAGGGCTTATCGTTTGAAAGAAGACCGCACTCAGCGGAGCTGACACCAGCCAGGCAGAAACCGAAAGCCCTGCTACGGAAAGACAATACCCGCATCCAACACTCAAAGCGCGCTTCCACCATCGCTCAGGCTCAAGCCGCAACGGGTCCGGGCTTACAATATGTCGAATCCTAACATGAAACAACGGGTAGATAGCAAGAAGTCCCGAAACTACTACAAAGGAAAAAATAAAACCGGGCGAAGTCATCCGCCCCGGCGAAATCACCAGAATCACAAGAGCTGACAACGCAAGAGCCGATAAGGTGTCGCCTTTCCTCCCTATCAAATAGGCGGCAAAGTACGCAAGAGCCATAATTCCCGCGCGCACAGCGCTTGGACTCGCCCCGGTCGACACAATATAAAGGCCAAGCGAAGGAGCGAGAACAAAAAACCAGCGAGTTCTTGGAATCTTTGCAGCGCTCATCACGAAAACAATAATCGCAGCGACTATCCCCACATGAAGGCCGGATATAGCAAAGACATGCAAAGTGCCGGTCTCAGCAAAAAGGGAACGGACTTCCGGAGGCACACCGGAACGATAACCCAGAAGCAAAGCGCGGGTGATCGATACGGACAGAGGAAAATCGTCCACACCGAGGCCAAGCAAATCGGATCCTGCCGCCCTGGCTGCGTAAATTCGCTGCTTCAAGCCCGAACCGACGCTTCTGCCCATAAACCTGGCGCTCTTCATGCCGCCGCTGACATAAAAACGATCTGCAAGTCGAGCAAGCTTCCTGCCATGCCTTGAAACACCGTCTTTTTTCAGAAATTCAATTTCATCAATGTTTAACGGTGGAAACGCCCGAAGCCTTCCTGTAAATTCCCAACGCTCACCGTAACGCGGATTTCGAGCGCCAGGCAATCCGAAAAGATTGCACCGGATAGTTACGCCGTTAAGCGTCCTGGCCTCAGCGCCGGCCTGAAGGCCGCAGGGAGACAATTTAAACGTACATATCCTGCGGCCTGAATCTTCCAGATCTCGCATTTCCGGATGACTTGAAACAGTCCCGCTGATCCGGACTGTCTCGCCGGATTGCGCCAGTTGCAGGATCGAAACCATAGACGTACGCCGGGCTGCGCTCTCTGCACCCGGATCCATGGCATACCCGAAAAAAAACACAGAAAGAAAAATAGAGAAACAAGACGCCACCGAAGCAATCCAGCGCACCCCCGAAAAGCAGCGCTGAACCAGAAAAGCCAGCCAACCTGCGGATACACAAGCAACCACAGGCATCCAGGTGGCCAGGAACATTCCACCCGCGATATGCGCAGAAAGAATACCCGACATAAAGGCCAGAACTATTCCCACAAGTGGCCGTCTCTGCTCGACTCGCATTATAGCGACCTCTTTAACCTGTATTCAGCGCTTTCTCAATCCAGCACAGGGCAAACCTATGCGGACTAACCCAGAATACTCATACAATCCATAGTCAGCCTGTCGTCCATCTCGCTAAGTTCCTTACCAACCAGCGATATGCTGATCCTCGAAGGAGTAAGCACGTCGCATGCAAGCTCACGGATGTCCCCGGCAGTGACTTTCTCTATAGAAGCGATAGTGTCTTCCGGTTCCAGAAAGCGGCCATGGGAAAGAAGATTCTCACCAGCTCTTATCATCTGGTGACTGGTGCTCTCCATGCCCAGCTTGAGTTGGCCCGTTGCGTAATCCTTTGCCCGCCGCAGCTCCGCCCGGGATACGTCTTTGTCCTTCAACTTGCGCAATTCTCCCGCGGTAAGCTCGATTGCCTTGCCATATCTGCTCCTTACCAGCCCTCCGGCAATAATAAGAGCGCCTGTGTCTCTGTACAAATGTGAGCCCGAATGAATCGAATAGGCAAGCCCGTGCTTCTCGCGAATCCTCTGAAATAAACGCGAACTCATATTCTCACCCAGAACAGCGCTAAGAACCTTCAAAACATACCGGCGTTCATCCCTGTACCCGAAAAGCCTGATTCCAATGGCGGCATGAACCTGTTCAATGTCGCGGTTTTCCCTGATAAGCTCCTTTTGCTTAACTTGAGGCGTGGCCTTTCTGCAGGTTGAACGCCTGCCCGGCCGGGCTCCTTGTGTCAACTGCCGCACCTTCTCAACACATTTGTCATGTTCAAGACACCCGGCAAATGCAACCACTGTATTCCCTGAAACATACTTGCCCTCGCGAAAAGAAACCACGTCGCTTCGGCCAATGTTTTTTACACTTTCAGTATTTCCGATAATAGGCCGGCCCAGCGGGTGGTTCTTCCATAAAGCAACAGAAAGATTGTCCTGAACCACGTGTTGCGGCTGATCCCGATACATCATTATCTCTTCAATGATCACGTTCTTCTCTTTTTCAATCTCTGCTTCCGCAAGGGAAGCATTCGTGTACATGTCAAGCAGAACGTCCAGCGTAGACCATATCCTGTCGCTGGGCACACGCGCGTAATAGCAGGTGTTCTCCTCTTGAGTAAACGCATTCAGATAACCGCCCCGCCCCTCTATAGAACGGGAAATTTCCCCTGCCGTCCTCCTGCCGGTGCCTTTGAACAACAGGTGTTCAATAAAATGGCTTATGCCGGAAACCTTTGCGCTCTCGTGCCTCGCTCCTATACCAACCCACACACCAATAGATACGCTTTCCACTCTCGGTATCCGGGAACTTACCACCCTGATACCATTCTCAAGCTTACTCTCTTGAACCTCCATCAACATTGACTGCTGCTCCTTTCCAGCGATATCTTTCCTTCATAAAGCGCTTTCCCGACTATTACACCCGCAAGGTTCCGACACTCCAATGCCTTAAGACTGTCTAAGTCTTTAATACTGCCGACCCCGCCGGATGCAATGACTTCACACCCGACAGAAACACAAAGCTCTTTCACGGCCTCAAGGTTAACACCTGTCAGCATACCGTCCCGGGATATGTCCGTGTATATAATCCTGCCGACGCCATAAGCATCCATCTTCCTTGCAATTTCCACAGCGCTGACGCCAGAACCCTCGGCCCATCCCTTTACCATCACCTCTCCGTCCATGGCATCAATCCCCACTCCAAGCGAAGCTCCAAAACGCTCAGCCAACCCCTTGATCGAATCAGGATCAGTCGCGGCTTTGGTGCCGACAATTGCCGTGTCAACACCGGAATCAAGCGCACGCTGTACATCGCTTTCACTCCTCAATCCCCCGCCAAGCTGCACCGGTATATCTATGGCCGCGCATATCTGCTCAATTATATCATTATGCACGCCAGCGCCCTTAAACGCCCCATCAAGATCAACAACATGGAGCCTTCCGGCTCCCTCAGATTCCCACCGAAGGGCCATGTCAACAGGATTGTCGGAATAAACCGTAACCTCATCCGGCTTCCCCTGAATCAAACGCACACATTTGCCATCTTTAATATCAATCGCCGGAATAACCGTAAACATATCAACTCTCCTCCCCATCCGTAAGAGCATGCCTCGTGCCTGCTCCCTGCAAACATCCCAACCTCCCCCAATTTCGCGCCCTTTCGCACTTTTCGCAGTCTATCTCTTCTTCCTCTTCTCTGTGCTCTCTGTGGTTACAATCTTCTTCTTTCCCACCCTTCATCATTAACCATTCCGTGCTGCGCCCGCCGAAGCTATCTGAGCGAAGGCGTGGCAGCGCCCGCCGAAGCTACCCGAGCGAAGGCGTGGTTGGATATTGAATATTCCCCCCTCCCCCACCAATGACTAATGACCAATGACCAATGCCCCTCGCGCAGCGAGCAAATGACCCTATATCTTCCCCTTCGTGGAAGGAACCCCCAACGCATCTTCATCAACCGCACATGCCATCCGCAACGCCCTGGCAACTGCCTTGAAAACCGATTCGTGCGCATGGTGCGGCTCATTGCCGTACAACTGGCAGATATGCAGATTTAACCTCGCATTAGTGCAAAACGCCCGGAAAAACTCCTTAAGAAGATTCAAATCAAAGTCCCTGATCTTTCTTTTCCGGCATGCCATTTCATAAACCAGAAACGGCCGCCCTCCAAGATCAATCACAACCCTGCTAAGCGATTCATCCATCGGAACCATGCTCCAACCAAACCGCTTTATCCCGCGCCGCTGACCCAGCGCATTATCAAGAGCCTCCCCAAAGACCAGTCCAAGGTCCTCAACGGTATGATGATAGTCCACCTCAAGGTCGCCGGATGCCTTCACGGTTAAATCCATCAGAGAATGCCTGCCCAATAACTCAAGCATATGGTCCATGAAAGGTATGCCGGTTTCCACGGCACATTTGCCTCCCCCGTCAATAGAAAGTGCCACTCGAATATCCGTCTCTCTTGTCTTTCGCTTCACTTCTGCATTCCGCAATCTGCTCTGCTTTCCTGTGTTGCTCATGACTTTTCTCCGTTATGCAGCGCAATACACGCTTACGTTAATCACCGGCAAATCTTCCGCAGGGTCCTGACAAGTTGCTCCACTTCGTCTTCCGCCCCTACTGTAATCCTCAGATACTCACCAGTCCTTCGGCCCGCAAAATGTCTCACCAGGATACGGCTCTGCTTGAGTTTCTCAAAAAGTACGGCTGCCTCAAAAGAATTATGACGAACCCATAAAAAATTTGTTTCTGAAGGGAATACAGCAAAACCCATACTGTTCAACTCGTCACACATATACAGCCTGCTTTTCTTAATGCGTTCCACATTCCTACGCATATAATCAATGTCCCGGATAGCCGCAAGAGCAAGGGACTGAGATAAAACATTAACATTGTAGGAATCCTTGATCTTGAACAAAGCTTCCATCAGTGCGGGACTGCCCACAGCATACCCCACACGGATACCCGCAAGCGAAAAGGATTTAGAAAAGGTCCTCATACAAACCACATTTTCAAACTGAAGAGCAAGCTCCATACAGTCGCATGACGCGAAATGCACGTAGGCTTCGTCCAATACAACAACACCCTGAAACGACCGGCAGAACTCTGCGACCTGGTCTCGCGGATACAGTAGCCCGGTCGGAGCATTTGGATTTGTCAGAAAAAAAACACCTGCGCTGGCCGGATCCGGAAAACGCCACTGAAAATCATCACCAAGCTCAACGGGTTCAGTATCAACATCACGAATTGCCGCCAGCACAGGATAAAGAGAATATGAAGGTTCAAAATAACTAACCGTCTGACCGCTTTCCACAAAAGCCCTTGTGCAAAGCGAAAGAATCTCGTCAGACCCGTTGCCCACAAAAACCTGCTCCATGCGGCAATTGTGAATGTATGCTATGGCATCCCTGAGCTCAGCACATACCGGATCGGGATATCGCCGCAACTCCCCGGCGCTGAATTCCCTCAACACCAGTTGAACCTGCGGCGAAGGAGAATAAGGATTCTCGTTGGTATTGAGCTTTATAAAATCAGCATCCTTCGGCTGTTCGCCGGGAACATACCCATCCATATCACTGACAGACTTTCGTATAAACCCTCTCATGCTTAGTCCTCGAACCTGATTTCAGCAGAACGGCCATGGGCATCAAGGCCTTCCACGCGGGAAAAAGCCTGAAGATGCGGCATGGCCTCCTTTAACGCCTTGCGAGTGTACTTCACAAAACTTGTCCGACGGCGAAAATCGTCGACGGTCAGCCCCGAAAAACTCGATGCCGCCCCGCCGGTAGGCAACACATGGCTCGGACCCGCTATGAAATCACCGACGGTTTCAGGAGTCCAACGGCCAAGAAAAACAGCGCCTGCAGCAGTCACATGCTTAAGCCACCTTGAAGAATTCTTCACCTGAATCTCAAAGTGCTCAGGAGCAAAACGATTACACAATTCCATTCCATCCTCAATATTCTTTACAATCGCCACTGCCATGCCATTCTCCATAACTCTCGCCACCGGCCCGCTTCGAGTTAATGTTGCGCTCTGCTCCGCCAGCTCCCGCCTGACCGCGTGCGCCAGCTCCTCCGAATCGGTAACAAGCAGCGCCTTTTCCTCTCCTGTCCCATGCTCCGCCTGCGAAAGAAGATCAGCCGCAACGTGAGCAGCAGAAGCGGAATCATCCGCAAGAATCGCAATTTCGCTGGGGCCGGCAACAAGATCCAAAGCCACATGCCCGTATACCTGACGTTTTGCGGCTGTTACGTAGGCATTGCCGGGGCCTGCAATTTTCTGAACCTTCCGGACAGATTCCGTCCCGTATGCAAGCATGCCTATAGCCTGAACACCGCCAACACGGTAAATCTCGGTTGCGCCGCATATCTTCATGGCATAAACTATATGCGGATCAACTCGCCCGACGGAATCACAAGGTGTGCAAACAACAATCTCACGAACGCCCGCCACCCTGGCCAGCGTGACTGTCATAAGAACCGTTGAAGCCAGCGGCGCTGTCCCACCGGGAACATATATCCCCACTCTCTCAAAAGGGGTCATTTTCTCGCCCATCAGCTCCCCGGCTTCACCCTTCATGCTCCAGTCCGGCCGCATCCCGGCGCGGGAAAATTCCCGAATCCTGCCGTGTGCGGCCCTGGCAGCCTTACGAAAATCACCGCCGGTTGCGCCTTTAGAATTCTTTAACTGTTCCTCCGGCAACTCAAGCTGGCCCGGCTCAAGAGAAACCCCGTCAAATTTTGCAGCATACTCGCACACCGCCACATCGCCCCGGCGCGCAACATCCTTCAGAATTCTGTCCGCCGCTTCTTCCGCCCGGCAATTGACTGTTTCACGATTAATAAGGCGATCCATAACTTTGGACCGGCTCTTCAAATTCCATCTGATTATCGGTATTTTGCCCACAACAGTTTACCTCGGACCATAATTAACAATTACCCTGCCCGTTGCTTCCGGCCCGGGTTTCTTTACATATGCCTTCCTGAGAATCCTGATCAACCTGGCGCCCAGGCCCTCTGCAGTTGGAGCCCTTTCAAGAAAAACATGCTCAACTCGCCCGGCAGAACCAACTTCCACGGTCGCCTCCGCAGACCAGGCCCTCTCACCTTGAATTTCATTAAATTCATCAGGAGAAATAGTAAACCCCCTCTCTTTCAGACCACGAGAAACCCTCACGTTAAGCCTCATCTCAGAAGAAACCTGCTGCTCAAAAACAGACGGTGTATCAAATCCACAATCGAACCGCGTGTTCTCAGGCTTTATAACCCATATATCATTGGATATGGCAACACGGCTTGCGCCGGAATCTTCAAGGTAGAGCGGTTCGGTGATCCGTCGCAGACCCACAGGCTCAGGCACAGAGCTGCCCTCCGCAGTGTCATGCACAAAACCATAGCGAAACGGAAGCAACATCGCCGTGGGATCCTTGTATATATGTTCACGACTATAATCAATCTGGATATACCTGATGTCAGGGCTGACCAACCGCTTCGGCCCCATACGCACAGGCAAGGCACCCGAAGGCCAAAGAAACCATAGCCCGATCCAACCCGCAGCAATCAACAACGTCGGCATACCCATCAATGCTCCGCCCCGCCCCGGAATTCGCTTGAAGAAACGCCTTTTCATTGTGTCGCAGGCTCCGGTTTCTGGGCGAAATTCACCCTGTCTACCCCAACTTCTATAGCCGTGTTCATCAGTTTAACCATGGTGCCATGCTTGACACGCTTGTCTGCCTCAAAAACAAGCTCCACTTTCTTTCCACCCCTGGCTCTGGACGCTAGTACATCTCTGAATCTCTCTATCTCGCCCTCATTGCCCAACACGAAACGCTCGTCATCAAAAAAAAGAACCTCCTGCCCGGGCATTTCGCCAACACCTCCCACATAAAGCACAACGGCAATCAAATCAGGATGAGACCCAGCCGTAAATTCAGCCCGCGGAAGCTCCACTGTAATCCCAGGCTGAAGAATAAAAGACGAACTTGACTGCAACAGAACAAAGAAAAACAAAAGAAGTAAAACATCAAGCCAGGGAGCAACACTTACCAAGCCATGGCCAATCCGGCTCTTTGGAAAGAATCGCGTCCTTAATCCTGTTATGTTAAACCGTCCATTCGATCTGGCGACTGCAGTGGTCATTGCTCTTCCCCTCCCGAGCCGTTCCCGAAAGTACCGGTAATAAAAGCCACAATCTCCGAAGCGCACCTTTCCATATCAAGAACAATCCTGTCTATTTTAACTATAAGGAGATTAAACGCCGCATAACAGGGGATCGCCACAGTAAGCCCGGCAGCGGTTGAAATCAGCGCCCGGAAAACACCGCCAAGTATATCCGCAGAATGTATCAGCGGAGCCTGCGCCTGCATAATCAATACTGCCTCCACTATACCCAGCACAGTCCCCAGAAGCCCCAGCAAAGGCGCTATCTGCGCCACTGTTGCCACAACTACCAGCCTCCGCTCCATACGGGAAGTCTCCGCCATGCTCGCGTCATCCAACGCCGAACGAATGCCGTCTTTGTCGTCCTTGCGATGCAGAATGGCAGTCCTAACAAGATACGCCACCGGTCCAGGAGTCTCCTCGCATATGGTCAGCGCCTCAGTCACATTCCCTCGACTCAGAATATTCATGATACCCTTGAGAAAATCTTCGGATTTGATCCTGGCGCGATGCAGATGAAGCGCCCTCTCAAGAAAAACAATAAATGCCAGAAGGCCGGCAGCCATGATAACCCACAGCACCGGCCCGCCCTGTTTAACCATTTCAATAAACATCAGATCTGCTCCCTTCGACCTCCCTTTTAGAAAAGCCACCAGTGCTTGTCTTTAATTTCTTGAATTCTCTTCTGCGCATCATCTGCCGTAGGGACACCTGCATCTACAACCCGCTCAAGCACCGATATCGCACGCTGCCACTGCTCCTCTTCCTCAAGTATCTCCGCAGCGTTGAAGGCTGCCCGGGAAAACCACACTTTGGGCGACTCCCCGTGCCATACCCCATTTTCACGTTCTTCAAGATAAGGAAGAATAACCTTTAAATAATATTGTTCAAAGGCTTTTCCCTTAAACCCGAGTTTCTCAAGACTGCGTCCAATTTTGTATTCGGCCTGCAACACCAGACCCCGGTTTGCACCCGGACTATTGGCCGCAACCCGAAAAGACTCAATACTTTCTTCATAGCGCTTCGGATTCTTACCCCCAAGCGTAAATTGACAATCTCCTTTCCGGCCCCAGGCAGCGGGAAGCAGCTCGCTCTCGGGAAACTTGTTTATGATTTCATCAAAGACCAGAATCGCATCACCAAATTCCCCGAGCGCGGACAGGGTGTCCGCCTGCTCAAATCTGGCCTCTGCAACCCGTCGGCTCTCCGGATATTCCTTGATCAACCGGGTCAGAAGTTCATTGGCCCTCACAAATTCCTGTTCCTCCACCGCCGCACGCCCCGCCCATAACAAGGCGTCATCGGCCAGCACCGATCTGCCGTACTTTTCGGCAATCTTCACAAAATCCTCCTGAGCTTCCTGGAAATCCCCTCTGTTATACTCCGCCTTCGCCGCCCAGAATAATACCTCGGGACCATGCACAGATTCGGGATATTTCTCTACAAACTCATGCCATACATTCAACGCCTTTTCATCCTGCACCATCCCGTACCAGCACATGCCACGCATGTAAAATGATTGCTCCACAACATCCCGATCAGGAAAATCAGCAACTACTCTCTCAAAATCATCGAGCGCCTTCCTGAACCAGAAGAGCCTGTATCTCGCAACCCCCCGACCGTGCAATGCAGCGGCATAAAGAGATTTATTGGTGTAAGAGTTCATAAAAGCCTCAAAGCCCTCGATAGCTTCATTATAACCCCTGGTCGCATCAGCGCTTCGGCCTTCTTCCTCGGCCTTTCTGGCAATTCTCAGTTTCAATTCAGGCAGCCTCAAAGAGGCTTCTGCAGCAACATGATGCTCAGGAAATTTCTCAACAAGAATGCGAAATGCCTCCTCCGCCTCTTTGACCTGCCCCTCCATGAACAGTGCCTGGGCAATCTGGAATCGGGCACGTGGTTCAAGTTCGCTGCCAGGGAATTCATCCATGATCCGGGAATAACCCTCGCACGCAAGCTCATACTGGCCGTTTGCCATGTATGAGTCGCTCATCTTAAACACACACCGGGCCTTGTCCTGCCTTTGAGTATAAATCCCGGAGGCTTTCTCGAAAGACGTTGCCGCTTCTCCCTGGCGTCCCATCTCCAGCAAAGACCACCCCTTGCCTTCATAGGCGCGGGCGCGGCCGACAGTATTGGTGAATGTTTCAAGATATGTGGTGAACTCGTCAACAGCATCTTTATTCTTACCATCAGAAGCCAGGGCATTGGCTAACTCAAGCTGTGTAATTCGTGACATCTCTTTCTCCGGATAGGCCGAAATGTAGGCGCGCAGCAGCGGCGTAGCTTCCTCAACCCGGTTCAGACGAAGCAACATGGCTCCCAGTTCATAATGCCCCTTCCTCTTGAGATCCTCATCCCGCGCAAGCTTGTTCCCCTCCCGCAAAGCCCGTTCAGCCTTCTCGTTTTCGGCCCTGATCCCGTGAATAATCGCTTTCGAATACAAGGCCATGGCCCGAATGTCTCTTCCGGCAACATCGTCAGTAGCCACCTGATCCAGATATTCCGACGCTTTGGCAAGTTCTCCCTCGTCAATTAATATTTTGCTCAACCAGTACTTGCCCTCATAGACAGCACATCCGGTAGACCCAGATTCCTGAATCATGGAAAGGATCCGCCTGGCCGGCTCTTTCATGTCTGTTTCAATCAACATTTTGGCCCATTCCAGCATGTCAGCGCTGTAGTCCGAGTCCTCCTTGAAACCGCTGGCATAGTTTGCAAAGGTCTGTACAGCCTTTTCTCTACGGTCCTGCTTCAGGTAACACCACGATTTTAAACGAATAACATCTCCATGGCGGCGGCTCTCCGGATAGGATTCGCTAAAATCCTCCGTCAGCGATAACGCCATGGAACAATCGCCCAGCTTGTAATGTGCCATTGCCATCCAGAACTTATATTCAGCCTCATCATCAAAATAAGCCCGATACTCCCTGGATTTCAGTGTCTCGATGAGCTCCTCGTAACGGCCCTGCTCGTAAAACGATTGCATCAACAGGATAACCGCCTCCTGTCTATCCTTCTCGCTCAAAGCCTTTTCACGAAAAGCACGCTCAAGCATCCGCAAAGAAAGGTCGAAAAGATTATCTTGAACCGCGGCCCTGATGTGCTTCATCCGGACGGAAACATCGTCGCTCTCTGCGGCCGCTTCCGGAGAAACGGGTTCTCCGCCTTCCCGTTCCACAGCCTTAACGGCCAAAACAGAAAACTGTGCAGCAAAACACCATACACCGATTATCCGGATCAGCGCCGATGAACACGCCGGAAAGGGCGCAAATGTTTCTGATATGCGTCTCATGTCTTTACAAATATCTCCCTGAGCACTTTCCCGGTGTGCGATTCCATGCTTTCAGCAACCTCCTCGGGCGAACCGGCTACAACAACACGACCCCCGTTGTCCCCGCCTTCCGGACCTAAATCAATAATATGATCGGCATATTTGATAACGTCCGGATTATGCTCTATAACTATTACCGTATTTCCAGCGTCTCGTAAACGCCCAAGAACATCCAGCAGTCGATGCGTGTCAGCAAAATGCAGTCCTGTGGTGGGCTCATCAAGCATGTACAGAGTGCTTCCAGTCGACATCTTGCTCAACTCAGTAGCCAGTTTTACACGCTGCGCCTCCCCGCCGGACAATTGAGTCGCAGGCTGCCCGAGTTGCAGGTAGCCCAGTCCAACTTCGGACAAGGTCTTGAACCGGCGCTGTACGGCAGGAATCTTACCAAAAAAATCAAGCGCATCATCAATGGTCATCGATAACACCTGGGCTATATTCATGCCTTTGTAGTCTATTTCCAGTGTCTCACTGTTGTACCTTTCTCCGCCACACTGCTCACAGGTAACATAAACATCGGGAAGAAAATGCATCTCGAGCCGCAGCAGACCGTCCCCTTTACAGGCTTCACACCTGCCACCCTTAACATTAAAACTGAACCTTCCCGGACCGTATCCGCGCACCTTCGATGAACGGGTCGAAGCAAAAAGTTTTCTGATTTCGCCAAATGCGCCGGTGTAGGTCGCAGGATTACTTCTGGGTGTCCGGCCGATCGGAGACTGATCGATAACTATAACCTTGTCGAAATTCCCAGTGCCGGTAATGCGCCTGTGAAGGCCGGGACGCTCTTTTGAACCGTAAAACTTCCTGAATAACGCCCTCCTGAGAATTTCATCCACCAACGTGCTCTTGCCGCTGCCGGAAACCCCGGTAACACAGGTTAGAACTCCAACAGGAAAAGAAACATCTATGTTCTTGAGATTGTTCTCCCTTGCCCCAAGAACCCTGAGGGCCTTCCTGCCCCGCTTGCGGCGTTTCCCCGGCACAGACACCTCTATCTCACCGTTTAAATATTTGGCGGTCAGCGAATCCCGGCTTTTCATCAACTCCGATACAGTGCCCTCAAATATCACCCTGCCACCATGCCGTCCAGCGCCGGGACCAAGATCTATAATATGATCGGCTTCCTTTATGGTAAGATCGTCATGCTCAACAAGCACTACAGTGTTGCCCAGATCACGAAGCCGCTTCAACATTTTGATCAACCGGGCATTATCCCTCCTGTGTAAACCTATCGTCGGCTCGTCAAGAACATACAACACACCAACCAGCCCCGACCCAATCTGTGTAGCCAGCCTGATGCGCTGCGCCTCGCCACCGGAAAGGGTCCCGCTTTCCCGGTCCAGGGTCAGATAACCCAGACCTACCTCCTTCAGAAACCCCAGCCGCGCCCGTATCTCCTTGAGTAACTCGCGCGCAATCTCATCCTCCTGCCGGTTAAGCTTCAAAGCCGCAAAAAAAACCGCCGCATGCTTGATCGAAAGTACAGCCACATCATGAATTGACTTCCCGTTGATAGTACACGCGAGCACCTCTGGCTTAAGCCGCTTTCCTTTACATTCAGGACAATGCTGACGGCTCATGTAACGTCGCAGACGCTGCCGGGTGTAGTCGCTGTCTGTGGTATCGTACCGCCTCTGAAGATTCGGAATCACCCCCTCAAATGGCTTCTTGCGCCTCCTGTAAGACCCGGAACGCCAGAACCCCTGCTCAACCTCTTCGTCACCGGAACCATACATTATTATTTTCCGGATGCGTGGACTCAGCTTTTTGTACGGGGTCGATGTGCTGAACCCGTAATGCTTTGACAACGACCTCAGCAGACGCTTGTAGTAAATTATCAGCCTGCGGCCGCCACGGCGCCACGCCGTTATAGCCCCGTCATCTATAGAAATAGACGGATCTGGAACAATCAGATCCTCATCAAATACAAGCTGCGCGCCAATACCTGAACAACCCGGACAGGCTCCGTAAGGACTGTTGAAAGAAAAGTGGCGGGGGCTGAACTCTTCAAAACTGATCCCGCAAACCGGACAGGCATGCTTTTCTGAATAAAAGAACTCATCCCACTTGCCCTTGGATTTTTCACTGAGAACCTTCATTGTGCCGTTGCCATGCTTCAAGGCAAGCTCCACAGAGTCAGTAAGCCTGGGCCTTATCCTGCTGGTGACAATCATGCGATCAACAACTATCTCTATTGTATGCTTTCTGTTTTTTGCCAGCGCCGGCGCCTCTTCAACCTCGTAAATCTCACCGTTAATACGAACACGAACAAAACCCTGCTTCTTAATACCCTCAATAAGAGATTCGTGCCGGCCCTTTTTGCCGACAACCACCGGGGCAAGAAGAAAAAGGCGGGACCGGTCCGGTAACGAAGCAAGCAAGTTCACTATCTGGTCCACACTCTGCCTTCCAACCAGACGCCCGCAAACAGGGCAATGCTGCTTGCCTATAGCCGAGAAAAGAAGTCTGAGATAATCGTGAATTTCAGTGGAAGTGGCCACAATAGAACGCGGATTGGTCCCCGCAGTACGCTGCTCAATGGCAATGGCAGGCGAAAGCCCGCGAATATGATCCACATCTGGTTTCTGAAGCTGGTTCAGAAACTGCCGCGCATATGCGGAAAGACTCTCCACATACTTCCGCTGACCTTCCGCATAAAGAGTGTCAAAAGCCAGAGAGGACTTTCCTGAACCGCTGAGCCCCGTAATTACCGTCATGCGGCTGCGTGGAATTTCTACAGTAATGTTCCTCAGATTGTGTTCTCTGGCACCCGCAACAAGAATGCTGCTCTCGCTCATCTTATCTCCAGAATGTTGAAAAAACCAATCAGGTAAGCGCGCCTTTTGAGAATTGTATCAATAAGACACAACCTTGTGTACCTTATTCATAACTCGAAATCAGCCTGCTCTATTCGCACTCCGGGTTTGCCCCGGATACAAGACACTGCTGCTTGAGTGTAATCCACAGCCAACTCGCCGGAACACGGCGGATGTTCCTATAAGATGCCAATAGTCAGGTGACATGAACAAGAAAGAAATTCTTCTTCCCGGACCGGAAAACAACAATGCGATCGTCTATTACATCCGACGCATCAAGCTTTGCATCTATCGATTCGACTTTTTCATTGTTAATGTAAAAACCGCCGCTTGATATAAGCCTTCTTGCCTGGCCCTTGCTCTTACAGAATCCCGACTCCGCGGCAACATCAATCACGGACGACCCGGCAACCCGGTCCGCGGACAGCTTCTGAGACTGCACATGCGAAAAAATGCTCAGCAATTCATCAGCATTCAACCCCTTCATCGAACTCCCGAATAATACATCCGTCGCCTGCTGTGCGGCTCTCAAGCCTTTCTCACCGTGCATTATACGGGTCATCTCCACGGCCAGACGCTTCTGAGCCTCCCGTTTCTCCGGTTCAGCCTTAAGACCGCTTTCAAGCTCTTCTATTTCGGCTTTAGAAAGAAAAGTGAATATCTTCAGAAACCGGATAACATCCGCATCATCTGTTCTCACAAAAAACTGGTAAAAGTCGTAGTAAGATGTCTTGTCTGAGGCAAGGTATATAGCATTACCCTCGCTCTTGCCGAATTTTCTGCCTGCACTGTCGCACACCAGGGGCATAGTAACACCAAATACCTCCGAGCCCCTGAGCTTTCGCACAAGATCTATACCGGCTACAATGTTACCCCACTGATCAGAACCGCCAAGCTGTATAAGACAATTATAGTTATCATAAAGCTTCAGAAAATCATAGGCCTGCAGAATCTGATAGGTGAACTCTGCGAAACTCATTCCAGCCTCACTGTTAAGTCGCGCCCGAACACTCTCTTTTCCCAGCATAGCGCCCATCCGAAAATGCTTGCCCACATCCCGGAGAAATTCGATCATGCGGAAATCCCCGAGCCATTCGTTATTGTCAACCATGACGGCAGGTGCCAGGGGATCATCAAAGTCAATCAACCTTGCAAGGTTCTCACGTATACCTTCCACGTTCTTTCGGATCTGTTCAGGAGAAAGAAAAACACGTTCAGAACTCTTTCCAGAAGGATCGCCAATCAATCCGGTTGCCCCGCCCACCAAAGCAATAACCTTGTGGCCATGCTGCTGAAAATGCGAGAGAACCTTGATCGTCACATAGTTGCCAACCTGAAGACTGTCACTGGTCGGATCAAATCCGGCATATACCGTAACCGGCGAATCAAGCCTGTCTGCGATTTCTTCGCTGCTGAATTCTTCGAGCAGGCCTCGCCATTTCAGTTCGTCAATTACATTACCCATTGTCCCTGCTCCTGCATAAGAAAAGTCAGGCGCATCATAAACGATGCGCCTGACCTGACCCGAATTTCTCACAAGACTTCGTTTAGAGTGTGCGCAGCTTGCGGCGAGTCACATGCTTTTCCAATGTTCGGCTGGCAACGGCACGTTATCATGCACAGGCAGATCCAAAGTCTCCGGAAGAAACAACGCCCTAGCCCGCATCACACACTCTACAACAGGTTCCTTGTAAGAAATGCGGGTTGATACTCGTCACGCGGCATATCAGTACCCCCGTTGTAGACACCCGCTGACCCAAAACTTCTTTTACTCCGAATCCTCGTCGCTATGCCGACCCGGACGCCATTCCTGCTCTTCTTCCTCTCTCTGTTCCTCGGCAATCAAACCATCAAAAGCGTCCTCAAAAGCTCCGGCAAGATCAACCATATCCTCGCCCGGCTTCAAGCCTTCCATCAGCTCTTCCTGCTTCATCTGGAACTCTTCATCAGGCAGAGATACCGCTTTTATGCTCAGGCCGATCCTTCGCTCATCACGGTCAATTCTCACTATCCGGGCCTCTAACTCCTGGCCAACCTGCAAAGCATCCTGAACTTTCTCAACATGCCCATCGCTTATCTGTGATATATGTACAAGCCCGTCAACGCCTTCCTCAAGCTCAACAAAAGCGCCAAACGAAGCTATCTTGGAAACCACGCCCTTCACAATATCACCAGGTTTGTATTTGTCGGCTATGGTGGCCCACGGGTCATCATGCGCCTGCTTCAAACCCAGACTGATACGCTTGTTATCCGAGTCCACTTCCAGAACAACAGCCTGAACCTCCTGGCCCTTTTCAAGCACCTCGGAAGGATGATTGACCTTGCGGGTCCACGACATATCCGATACATGAATCATACCGTCAATCCCGTCTTCCAACTCAAGGAACGCTCCGTACGTTGTAAAGTTGCGAACCACACCCTTCACACGCGTTCCAACAGGATATCGCGCCTGTACCGTATCCCACGGATTTTCCTCCGTCTGACGCATTCCAAGGGCAATCTTCTGATCCTGCTCGTTGATGTCCAGCACAACAACATCCACTTCATCGCCGAGCGAAAGAACATCCGAAGCCCTCACTATACGCTTGGTCCAGGAAATCTCGGATACGTGAACCAGCCCTTCAACACCCTCCTCAAGTTCAACAAAAGCGCCATAAGGCACTATGTTCACAACCTTCCCACGAAGCCGGCTTCCTACAGGATACTTGGAAGCCACATCCTTCCATGGATTAGCGTCCTTCTGCTTCAGGCCAAGCGAAACACGCTCGCGCTCAAAATCAACGTCAAGAATCCGAACTTCAAGAGTATCGCCCACAGAAACCATGTCCGATGGATGCTTTACCCTGCCCCAGCTCATATCAGTGATATGCAACAACCCGTCCAGACCGTCCAGATCCACAAAAACCCCGAAATCAGTGATATTCTTTACAATACCTGTGCGTGTCTGTTCCGGCTCTATCGTGGAAAGCAGATGCTGTCGTTTCTCCTTGCGACTGTCCTCTATAAGCTGCCGACGCGAAACAATAATGTTCTTCCGCTCCGGATTCATCTTGATTATCTTGAAATCGTAGGTCTCGCCAATGCATCCATCCATATCCCGCACAGGCGTTACATCAATGTGCGAACCAGGCAGAAATGCATCCACACCTTCTACACTGACAATCAAACCGCCTTTAACCCGCCTTTTCACAGTGCCCTTTATTACGGTTCCTTCGTCGTGCTGTTCCCTGATACGCTCCCAGCGCATCTGTTCGTCTGCCTTCTGCTTGCTGAGAACAACCATGCCGTCATCATCTTCAATCTGCGATAACAGCACGTATATCTCATCACCGGCGTTTACTTCGTTCAATTCCTCGAATTCATTTGACGGAATAAGGCCCTCGGATTTATATCCGATATCTACAAGGACTTCGTTATTATGAACTTCCATGACCTTTCCGGTTACTATAGAGCCGGGTTCAAAGTCTTTTAACGTCTCCTCGTACATCTGCGCCATCTGTTCACGGTCGTCTCCCGTAAACTCTGACAAATCAAACTCGATCTTCTTCTTCTGCGTTGTCTGTTCTGTTGCTGTGTCTTCCATGTTATTTCTCTGACAAATCCTCCTTTTCGAAAAGTCGGGCCACTATACCACCAGTTCCGGGGCATGCAACACCAAAATTTATACTATTAAAGACTGCCCCACACTGCAACCCCCGATTTTTCAAAAAAAAAATCCCCCTGCTTTCGGCTCACCCCTTCCCCCATCTCTCGACTTCCGCAACCAATTCCTCAACAATCCGCCCCTCAGAAACCGTCCTGACATGCTTCCCTGCCACATAAAGCGCAAACTGCCCGCGCCCGCCCGCTGCGGCTATATCCGCTTCTCTCGCCTCGCCAGGTCCGTTCACCACACAACCCATCACCGCAACTACTGGCCGCCTCAATGAGGGATTAAGCCGATAAATCTTCTCAAGTTCAGCCTCAACTGCTGCGGCTACAGCGGCCA
Source organism: uncultured Victivallales bacterium (assembly GCA_964433435.1). Classification (GTDB taxonomy): domain Bacteria; phylum Verrucomicrobiota; class Kiritimatiellia; order UBA8416; family CAYSRM01; genus CAYSRM01. The sequence goes on along the minus strand of CAYSRM010000001.1, from coordinate 8,207 downwards.
CATCCACCTGCGTTCTTCCGCACGTGGGACATGATATGACACTCGGCCCCACGTCCCGATGCCCGAAACAGCGCAACAATTCAAGACCTGTCTGAACCTCCTTTATAGGATCTGCAGTCAACGAAATCCTTATAGTGTCGCCAATACCTTGATAAAGAAGCACCGACAACGCCGCACAAGAACGGATAGTTCCGGCCTGCAGGGTACCAGCCTCGGTAACTCCAAGATGTAACGGATAATCTGTGCGCTCGGAAAGCTTGCGGTATACCTCAACAGTAACCATGGGATTTGAACTCTTCGCTGAAATCTTGATATCCCGGCACCCGAGCTGCTCTACAAGCGAAACCGATCTTAAGGCGCTTTCTACAAGAGCCTCGACACCCGGCCCGCCATATTTCTCGATCAGGTCCTTCTGAAGCGAACCGCTGTTGACACCCACGCGTATCGGCACCTTCCTGCCTGCGGCAGCTTTAACCACCTCGGCTACCTTGGCCTTGTCCCCTATATTGCCCGGATTTATCCTTAACCCCGCAGCGCCTGCGTCTACAGATTTTATGGCAAGATCATGCCGGAAATGAACGTCGGCAACCACGGGCAAAGCCGATTCCCTGCAAATTCGCCCCAGCGCCTGCGCCGCCTCGTCATCAGGCACGGCAACACGGATAATATCACAACCCGCAGCAGCGAGGCCGTCAATCTGGCAAAGCGTTGCGTCGACATCGCGAGTGTCGGTCTTTGTCATGCTCTGAACCGAAACAGGCGCCCCACCGCCCACAGCCACTGAGCCAACATAAATCCGCCTGGTCTTTCTGCGCTCTATAGATAAAACTTTCATCAACTCCCTGTAGAAATTTGACATCTATCGCAAAACGATCGAATCAAATTAACGCAATTTCGCGCCCTTTCGCGCCTTTCGTAGTCTTTTCTTCTTCTCCCCCTTGATCATTGAACATTCCCCCTGTCAACCAATAACACGGCCCCCGGTCGCAACCCACACACTCACTCCCCATCCCCACTCTTCTCCCCATCCGCCTGCCGTTCTTCCTTTTTCACCTCTTTGCCGCTCCTGAAACCCCTCTCAATATCCCTGAAGGTTATAAGCAGAAAAAGCCCAAGCAACAGAACCATAAAGATATTCACCAGTATATTGATGAATCTGGGGTTAATACGCTTCTTCGTGATCCCTTCCCACAAAGAAAACATGATGTGCCCCCCGTCAAGAACAGGAATAGGCAGAAGATTCAATACAGCCAGATTGATGTTAAGAAACCTGAGAAACCCTACAGCATTCAGCACACTTATTTTTATTGATGCCCACAAAGTCATGATGATCATAAGAGGTCCGCCAATCGCTTTGGCGGCGTTGCCGGAACTCGAAGGATTAACCAGGGCGCTCAACACCCGTACAATCGCCAATGCATCATTGGTCAATTGCCTGGCAGGGCTCCTGTATCTCATCCAGGGAAGGGTAGGCCTGACTCCCAGTACTATTCCGATCAAAGCACGCTCCCGCTCCTCGTCATATTCGGGAGTCACTTCCGTCTCAACCAGATCATCACCGCGAAGCACAACTATCGGAAGCGTCTCACCTTTATGCTCGTTCACCTTCTCTATAAACTGTCGCCAGTTGACAATGGGCACCCCGGCAAGTTCAATGATTACATCCCCGGCCTTCAATCCTGCCTTGTCCGCGGATGTACCTCCGATTATTCCTCCTATCAGGCACTTGCCCTTCGGAGCGGTTCCTTCTATCGGCAACTCAAGATGAAGAATTAATTCCTCCTCACCTCTCCTCACGGTAACCTGCGCAGTTTCACCATCTCTGCCTTCAGTGACATGCTGAAGATGTTGGCAGCTTACCACCTCATTCCCATCCACAGCCTCTATAACATCGCCTTCTCTAAGCCCGGCGCGAGCCGCACTGCCGCCCCCGGCCACATTAGTCACTGCGCATTGCCTCGCCGTTTCAATCCCTGGTATCACGCCAGCAGCAAGTTCATTGGTTGCAACAGGCACCCGCACTTCGCGAACCGAACCGCCAGATTCCAGTGTAACCGTCACCTCACCGTCTTTGCCGACTCCAAGAACTGTCTCCTCCTGGAAACGATACCAGCTGTTTACTTCCGTTCCATTCACAGCGTTGATCCGGTCACCCGGTCGAATACCCTTCTGATAAGCCAGGCTGTTTGTGGCCACACTGCCTATGCGGGTAGTTTCAGAGCCAGTGACCGAACCGGGATTCGCATATATAATCAAGGCGAAAATAATCGCAAAAACTATGTTGCCCATGGAGCCAGCCAAAGAAACCAGAATCTTGCTCCAGGGCGAAACAGGAGGAAGCACACGCTCCTGCTCTTCGTTTCCTCCCTCAGACTGGCCCTCGCCCTTGTTCTTTCCCTGCACACCCGACATTGCAGCCGGGTCAAGCTGGGGTAACGCTACGTAGCCACCAAGTGGAATCATGGATATCTTGTACGTGACTCCCTTGTGCTTTTTCTTCCAGATAGCCGGGCCAAACCCAATGGAAAACACGTCCACAACCATCCCGAGCTTTCTAGCCACCAGAAAATGTCCAAACTCATGCACAAATATCGTGGCGCTAAAAAGCACCACCAGAATAAGCACATCCCAAATACTTTGAATAACTCCCAATTTAAACCCCCTTATTGTTCAGAAAATTTCGCGCCCACGCGTCTGCTTCCATTATGCCGTCAAGATCAGGTTCTTCAACCTGCTGGTGACTGTCCATCACTTTTTCCACCATTTCCCATATCTCAGGAAACCTGATCCGGCCAGCCAGAAATTTATCCACTGCAACTTCATTTGCGGCGTTCAGAACAGTCGGCATCGTCCCCCCAGTCCCGGCGGCCCGCCTGGCAAGATCAAGACACGGAAACCTTCCATTGTCAGGCTCAGTAAAAGTCAGTTTTCCTATATCCGCAAGATCAAGCCCCTGAAGCCCCGCATTGACGCGTTCCGGAAATGTAAGCGCATACTGAATAGCATAACGCATATCAGGCCGACACAATTGCGCCAGCATATTCCCGTCCACAAATTCCACAAGCGAATGAACAATGCTCTCCGGGTGAATCACAACACTGATCCTGGATAACGGCATGTCGAACAACCACTGGGCTTCCATGATTTCCAGTCCCTTGTTCATAAGCGTTGCGGAATCAACAGTAACTTTGTCTCCCATATCCCAATTCGGGTGCTTCAAAACCTGTTCAATCGAAACCTTTTCCAGATCCACATCCGACACCGACCCAAACGGCCCGCCGGAAGCAGTCAGAATCAACCGCTTTACAACTTTGCTTATGGTATCGCTTTCCAAACCTCCTGCATTGCCAGGCAGACACTGAAAAATCGCGCTGTGCTCGCTATCAACCGGCAACAGCTTGGCTCCACTTTCCATGCACGCCCGCCTCACTATCCGCCCGCCGGTGACCAACGCCTCCTTCGACGATAACGCCACGTCCGTTCCAGCCTGCAACGCGGCAAGCACAGGCTTGAGACTTGCAATGCCCACTATCGCGCAAACTACAAGATCAACATCCTCACTCGCAGCCAGCTCAGCCACACCGTCAGATCCGCTCCGCACCACAAACCCGTCCCCGCTTTGCAAACAGGCCCGCGCGCTCTCCTGGTCGCTCAACCCTACTTCTTCAACCCCGAATTCCCGGGCCTGCTCAAGAACGCGCTCCCAGTTACTGTTGGCAGCCAAAGCCTTGACAACAATGCGCCCTTCAAGAGCGCGCACAACACTAAGCACGTTCTCCCCGATTGACCCGGTGCTCCCCAGTAACACAATTTTCTTTACTTTATCCATAACTTACGGGCAGGCCTCTTGCCTGCCCCTCTCTCATCCCCCACTCTCCGCTTTCAAACAAAAAAGCTCATATAAGCATACAGAACAGGAGCCGCAAACAACAAGCTGTCCAGTATATCAAGAAACCCGCCCATCCCCGGCACCACCTTGCCGGAATCCTTGATTCCGGCGGACCTCTTCAGAAGAGACTCAAACATATCACCAGCCACACCGGCAACAGAAAGCAACAACCCGCAGACCACCGCGTGTCCCGGCCCGAATGATATATCCCCCATCTTGAAACCGGCAATACACACAATAACCACGCTAACCAGTACACCTCCGACCAGCCCACCCGCAAATCCTTCCCATGTCTTGCCCGGCGATATCCTCGGAAACAACTTGGTCCGTCCAAGAAATTTTCCGGTAAAAAATGCCGCCGCATCAGTAAATTTGACTACTGCCACCAGGTAAATCAGAAGCGCTATTCCCGTTGTCCCTATCGTCCTGCCATCCAGTTCAGCATCCCAGAAAAAAGCCAGCCGGGTAAAGAAATTGAAAAGAAAAGGAACATACCAAACCCCCAGCAAAGTGCAGGCTACCGTCGCCAGTGGCCGGTTGTTGTGCTTCTGTGGAAACTGCCTCACAAAAATGGCTATCAACGTGGCGGTAAGAACAAGCTGTTCCCACCTGTAAGCTCGTGCAATATCCTCGAAATCAGGGCCGGCACAGTAATAGGTAACCGAAATCAGAACAGCACCGCACAAAGTGCCCACGCCACGGAAAACAGGAATGCCCGCCACATTAATTATGGAATAAAATTCCATCTGGGCCATGGATGAAATAACAATAAGAAGCAGCCACGCCACTATCGGATGGGCAAGCGTGGCAACAAGAATAAATCCGCCTGCCAAAAGAACACCGCTGATAATCCTCTGCTTCAACATAGACAGGGCCTCTTCCCTTTTTTAAGCCCGTAAACAACAGACATCATTATTTCCTTCCCCCGAAACGCCGGTCTCTTCGCGCATAGTCCGCAAGCGCCTTCTTGAATTCCTCTTCACGAAAATCCGGCCACAAAACATCAGTCACATATAATTCCGTGTAAGAAATCTGCCAGAGCAGAAAATTGCTTACCCTCATTTCACCGCTTGTTCTGATCAACAGGTCCGGATCAGGAACATCAGGAGCATACATGTTCTCTGTAATCATATCCTCATCTATGTCATCGGGTTCAATCCCGCCGGCCTTGACACGTCCCGCAATTTGCCTGGCGGCATCCACAATTTCGGATCTGCCTCCATAACTCAACGCGAAAACCACGGTCCCCTCTTTATGATTTCTGGTCGCATCCTGCACCCTTTGCAGTTCCTTCTGTACCGCCCCCGGAAGCTCTCCAATCCGTCCAATAACCCGCAGCCTCACCCTGTTATCATGCAATTCATGCTCTTTCTGCCTGAGGAACTTCCGAAGAAGAGTCATCAATCCCTGGACTTCTGCACGCGGACGGGACCAGTTTTGTCTGCTGAACGCATAAAGCGTCAGATACTCCACCCCCGCATTCCTGCACGCACGAACAATGGCTATTACCGACTCGGCGCCCTCTTCATGCCCACGCAGTCGCGGCAGATTCCGCCGGGCAGACCACCGCCCGTTCCCATCCATAATCACCGCAACATGCCGCGGCACTCTCTTTTCTTCTTCCCTACTCATAAAAATACTTGCACACCTGCAAACTCAAAAAAAACACCCATTCCCCGCTTCTTCTCCTTCATCATTGAACATTCCGTGCCGCGCCCGCCGAAGCTACCCGAGCGAAGGCGTGGCTGGATATTGAATATTCCTTCCCGCCTTCACTCCCTCCCCCAGTACAGCAGGTTGTCCTCCAACCTGCTGCCCTTTCGCGCCCTTTCGAGCCTTTCGTAGTTTTTCTTCTTCTCCCCCTTCATCATTGGAAATTCCGTGTTGGATATTGAATATTCTCCCCTCCCCACCAATAACCAATGACTAATGACCAATGACCCGCCTTCGCTCAGGTAGCTTCGTCGGGCGCTGCCAATGACCCCTTCCCCATGTCAACCAATGCTCAACGAAATCGTGCTCTCCCTGCCCGGACCCGTCGAAACAAACCTTATCGGCACACCGGTAAGCTCGCAGATCCTGGCAACATAATCCTTTGCCTGTCGGGGAAGCTTCTCATACTCCTGCACACCGCTTGTCGATTCAACCCAGCCTTCCATCTCTTCCAGAACAGGCTTGCAGTTGGCAAGCATCCTGACGTTTGCCGGTATCGTCGAATACTTCTCTCCTGCACATTCGTAACCCGTGCAAATCATGATTTTCTCAAGACCGTCCAGTACATCGAGTTTCGTCACAGCCCACATATCCACGCCGTTAACCATCGCTGAGTACCGGGCCACAACAGCATCAAACCATCCACATCGTCTCGGCCGGCCCGTAGTAGCGCCGAATTCAGCGCCTTTTTGTCCCAACCTCTTCCCTGTATCATCGGTCAACTCAGTAGGAAAAGGCCCTTCGCCTACCCTGGTGGTGTACGCCTTAATAACTCCAAGCACCTTGTCTATCCTGTGCGGAGCAAAGCCAGTGCCAGTGCAGGCTCCGCCTGAAGTAGCGTTGGAAGAGGTGACAAAGGGATACGTCCCGAAATCAATGTCAAGCATCGTACCCTGCGCTCCTTCAAACAATATGTCCCGCCCCTTCTTTGCATACTCGTCCAACAGAGTGAAAGAATCAGCCACATAAGGCGAAAGCGTCGAGGCAGCTTCAAGATAACTGCTTATAGTCCCGTCCACATCCACTGGCTGCCCACCAAGGGCCTTGATAAGCGTATTGCCCTCTTCAATCCGCTCCCTGGCCATATCCGGAAAATGCGAATCGACAAGGTCTATCATCCTTAATCCACGCCGTGAGACCTTCTCGCCATAAGCCGGACCTATCCCCCGTTTCGTCGTGCCAATCCGGTCTGCCGCGTCTCGGTGATTCTCCCGGGAGGCATCTAACTCCCTGTGATAAGGAAATACAACATGCGCCCGATCGCTCACAAAAAAACGATCGTCAAACTCAACACCTGTTTCCTGCAAGCCTTGCATCTCTGAAACCAGCGCGAGAGGATCAACAACAACTCCATTGCCTATCACACAAATCTTGCCGGAATGTAGAATCCCGGAAGGTATCAGATGCAACACTTGCGTCTTCTGATCGACTTTCACCGTGTGCCCGGCATTATTACCGCCCTGGTACCGCACCACCACGTCCGAATCTTCCGTAAGGACGTCAATTATCTTGCCCTTACCTTCATCACCCCATTGCCCTCCTATCAACACAATATTCGCCATCCGAACTACCTCCTGTCTAATCATTGAAAGGCCAGGCCTCGTGCCGGCCTCTTCTCTTTCCTGAAAAATGACGCCGCTTGGCGTCCAATGATCCTCCCCATCTGCTCCCTGCTCAGCTACCAGAAACCGGATCCCTCATCCCGGCCTTCTCAAAAGCCAATCGTCGTTCAACACAGCTCGGACACTCACCACACGGCTTCTCCTGCCCTCTGTAACATGTCCACGTCAACGCAAAATCCACATCAAGTTCGCCGCCAAGCCGCACAACTTCGTATTTGCGCATGCCTGCAAAAGGCGCCTGAACGTTAACAGGTTTGCCCCTGTTAAGTTGCAGAGTACGGTTCATAGCATTAATAAAATCCAATGTGCAATCCCAATAACCATACTCATCGCTTAATTGGGCGCCGTAAAACACCGTCTCAATCCCCCTGCTCTCTGCGTAAGCCGCAGCAATAGAAAGAAATATCATGTTTCTGTTCGGCACATAAGTCGAAGGTTGGCGCCGGTCCTCTTCAGACAATTCCACAAGATCCGGAACATCGATGCCAGCGTCAACCAAAGAAGAACCGCCCTTGAATACAGCCGAAAGACATGAAAGATCAATAATTTCGTGCCGCTCGCACCCACCTTTTTCAGCCTGAAATTTCGCTGTCTCAATCTCCCTACAGTGCTTCTGACCATACAGAAAAGTCAAGGCGTCAATCCGGGAGATACCTTGCCTCTGCTTTACATACTGCATGAGAGTGGCCGAATCCAGTCCGCCGGAAACAAGAACCACAGCTCTATCAATACTCTTTTTCTCATTCATTTGATGCCCGCAATCTTGTGAAGCTGCATTCCCAACCGAACCCCCGCACCATCCTCCATAATCCACTCCGCCAGCGCCCTGTATTCAAGTTCGCCCCATACAGGAGTCATAAAAACTGAGGCACACCGGGAAACAAGCTCCCGCGTACGTGTTAGGTCAACAGCCCATTCATAATCGTTTCTGTCGCCTATCACAAATTTCACTTCGTCATATTCCCGCAGCCTGCCGATATTGG